>NZ_JYNP01000117.1 GCF_000934755.1 Desulfonatronovibrio magnus | reverse complement strand
GGAGCTTAGTCAGATGGAATAAATTGCTTTTATGCTCGATGAGCATATAGATTTCTGCAAGGTCTCTATTCTTGAACTGGAGGGACATAACCAGGTCGGTCAGGTTCTCCTTAAGCTCATCGCTTACAAAAGATTTGGAGGACACTTCCAGCGTATCCAGGTCCAGCTGTGATGTTATCTTTTCTGGAAGATAATAGCGGATAAAATCCCTGGCATAGACCTCCCGGCCCAGGATGTTCTTTACAAAGCTGTCGTGTGCCTTTGGTACTTTCTTGCTCATGCATTAATTTCTTAATTCTTTTTGGGAGAGTAAGCAAGTCCATATTAAGGTTTAGATCTAAAAACATATCCCATAATGCAACTCAAAGAACCTGTCCCCAGTTTCGTTATTATGTAGCAAACGTTTTTCCCTTCAAGATCAGCATATGACACCCGACTTGAAGGGATTAATCAGCCTGGGAATTCCCCGGGCTTTTTTTTGGCATTATCATTCGTATTGCGATTTTTTCTTTATTTTAGTATTTATTGGAGAATATTATGGGCTGAAAATAATGGAATTGTTGCGGGAGGCGAGGTCTTGATGGCTTTATATTCTGGTTACATATCTTCTATTGACGTTGTACGCTTTACGTCATAAATGTAGGACATGATTAAATCATTCACGTGTAAGGATACTGAAAAGTTGTTTAATGATCTGGATGTCAAAAAATTTCGGGCAATATCCAGGCAAGCCCGTATCAAGTTGGAAGTCCTGAATGCTGCTGTTTCACTGGATACCTTAAAAATTCCTCCGGGAAACAGACTGGAAGCCTTGAAAGGAAATAGAAAAGGACAATATAGCATCCGCATTAACAGTCAATGGCGTATATGTTTTAAATGGCAAGACAATAACTCTTACAATGTTGAAATTATAGACTATCATTAAAAGGAGATAGATTTATGAATAAAAAATTAACTCCTATCACCCCTGGAGATGTGCTTCTTGAAGAATTTCTACTCCCAATGGAAATTTCTCAAAATCAATTAGCCAAAGCTATAAATGTGCCAGCCAATAGGATAAATCAAATAATAAATGGAAAGCGAGAAATTACAGCAGACACTGCTTTAAGATTAGGAAAGTTTTTTGGCATTGAACCTGAATTTTGGTTAAATTTACAATTAAGGTTTAACATGAAAATAGCCCAGGAAAAGCATGGAGCGGAAATAGAAAAGGAAGTTAAAGCATACAAGCCAAAAATGGACAATTTCCAAACAGCGACGGCATGATTATGGAATTGTTGCCGGAGGCGAGGTTGTGATGGAGGGGAGATATCGGGCGTATTCGGAGTATAAGGATTCTGGGGTTGAGTGGTTGGGGGGAACTTCAGTTCTAAATAATAACAAATTGCTGGTCTCAGAGACGCTGGCGGGATCTATATTGAATTGATCTATGATTTTGATAGCCTACAGGATTATTAAGATACATTTATTTAGCCAGAAAATCAAATAGTTATCGATGCCCCTATCGCCCTATAATCACCCTGGAAAACCTGCTTAACATGCCAGGCCACAAATTCCTGGTGCGGCAGATATGTGATTCTCTGGGGATGCTGAATCTTTTTGCCATGAAAATTCATTAGCCATTCATTGAAGCCACAAGTGCCATTGGCTCTATCTGAGACCAGAATCTCCATATCACCTGACAAAGTAAAAGCACCCCTGTCAAAAAGCTTATGGTGCATAGTACAAAGGGCAATACCATTACGCTCTTCATCCGGACCGCCCGCCTGATGCCATTTGATATGAGCTGCTTCTAAGGCAATGGGATAATAATCAAGGCGAACATCAAAACCACAGACGGCACAACGGTTTTCATAGGCCCGGAGTATTTTGCTGCGAAACAAAGGATTCCTTCTGGCCTTTGTCACCAGGTCCTCGAGATCAATCCCCACAGCCTGCAGAATGTCTTCTTGGATAGATTCCGGAAAGTTATCGTAAAGAATTTTTTCAATGACCTGCTTAAGGGTTTGAGTAGATTTTTTCAAATTATCAAACACATCGCTTTTGAAGCCACCATAAGCTCTCAAATTGATCAACTCAGATCTAAGAGGATCACCGCTGGAGGTAAGCCTGAACATCTCAGAGTTTTCAACCTTCCACAAATTATCATTCTGCAATCTCCAGAAGGGATACTCTGTCCTTAAAGATACACTGGCCGGACCGAAAGCCATGAGCAAGTCCTTCAGCCTTTTTTCAATTTCCTCATAGGAAATAAGTCTTGTTTGATTCCTCAGCAGACAACCAATGGCATAAAGTACAAGAAGTGGCTTATGAGGGGCTCTTTTGCCGCCACGTTTCCACACGGTAATATGCTTAAATTTATCTACGATTTCCATAATATTTAAGTATCGCAGGCAACCTTCAATTTATCAACCACTTTATCCCAGTCCACATCAGGAGTCAGATGACACCAGCTGAATCTCAGGCAGGCATTGGCTTCATCATCACTCATGCCCATGGCCTTAAGAACATGGCTCCTTGTTGTCATCAATCAGGAAGACAAGCTCCCTTGAGCTCCTCACTACAGGAAAAAAAGACCTTTCTGGGAGGAAAGATATTAAAACAGCCATTCTGACATCAAAATGGCTGCTTTAAGGCCAAATTCAGGGCCTTTTTGGGATATTTTCTTTAACTATTCAATGACTTGATCAGGTCCGACCCCGTAAACGGGCCGTCACTGTCAGGCAGGCAATGTTCACAGTCTATGCATGCAAAAGTATTGTTCATGATCTGCTCCTTAAATTTTGTGCTGTTCTTTTTCCCGTGGAGCGGTGTCCACTTTGCCCATGTAATATGAACCAAACTTGATCCTCTTCATATCGGCCGTAAAAAGGACGTCCTGTTATTCCAGTCTGTTTCAAGTAAATATGGCGTCTGACACCACTGTAGAACAGCAGTGTCAATTATTAATCTTAATCTTTTATTCCGGGATCATGTTTACACATCGCGTCAAGCGCGAAATGTAAAGGAGAGCTTTGATCCTTTGAAGCTTAAAAATTAATCATTTTGAATGCTTACGCATAGATCTGGGCGGTATCCAAGACAAAAGTTGTCTGTAAGCCTCAAAATTGACCATTTCTTAAGGTGAAATACTGTAATAACAACACGTTGCTGGTCTCAGAGACCGGGGTCCACACAATCCTCTAATGTAACCTTGAGCACGATCAATAAGGCAACCTTAGTCTTAGGTAAAAGAGTAGATATTTCCCTCGTTGACCTCTAATCTCTAAAGTGGGCTTAGCCCGCAACCCAAGATAAAAAAAAGAGTGAGCAGCCATTGCTGGGACGGGCCCCGCAACTCACTTTTGACTTCCCTCTGTGCCAAAAATTGATGTCTGCGTAACAAAAACCATGTACCGAAAATTTGCTCCCAGCGGGTTCTGAGTTAAGGCTTCTTCTGCACTGGCTTCCATTTCCCGACCCTTCCTTGTTTACAGGCTGTTCTTTTCTCATAAGTGTACACTTTTTTATCATGCAGTGCCTTTATGCTGTTATGTTATATGAGCATGCAGCATCAACCAGGCTTAATTGATGCCGCAACATTTTTTAAATTTATTCCCGCTTCCGCACGGGCATGGTTCATTTCTTCCGATTTTACGGTCAGATCGTTTTATTGTTCTGGCCTGCTGGGAACGTGAAGCATAGGATTCTCTGTGCTGGTCAAAATGAGCATAAATCTTGGGAACACATACAGCCAGAAAAGCCAGGACTTTTTCACGCTGTTCTGAATCTATAGGGCCGGACCGCAGCTCGGGATCAGGGTCATGCTCGTGAGCAAGCATAAAAATTGGAACAAAGACAGCTGATTTTTCTTCGTCATCAAGATAATCTTCCCAGTCATCTCCTCCAAGCTGAACGCCTGACAGGAAACCCGCGGCCCAGTCATTGCCGATGGATCCTTCCTCATGATCAAGCATGACAGGAGTGAAAACATCATTTTCTTTCAGCTGATTTGTTATGGAATTCCAGTGCCTGAGAATCATTCCCGCATACTTCTGGGCCTGCTCAGCCGTTTCAAATTCACGTTCCTCTCCCCAGATTTGATGTAGAAACTTACTGGGCATGACCAGTTCCGGAGAACAGGCAAGCGCTGTCAGGAAACCATCCATCATTTCAATGTTCATGGAGCCTGGAATATCATCAAGAAAATCTCCCAGTTCATCCAGCTCATGCTCAGAAAGCAGCTCATGGTAAGATTGCATAAATTTGCTCAATATAAACTCTTGATATGTGTTTCAGGATTCATTTCTAAAGTCTCCCAGTTTCTGCCTGTCAGGATAGATGCCGCCCAGGAGATTTTAAAGCCTTTTTCCGGACATTCACCACAGTCTTCTTCTCCAGGACTTGCCTTTGCAAGTGCCTGCGGTTCCGGTTCCATAAACAAATTGCCTGTCATGTTGTTATTTGGATTTTAAGTCGTAAAAAGCTATTCTGATCATCTTTCCTCTGTCTTGTCGAATATCTCCATTTTAAAGTTGAACCCATTGTAAACCATGATCATCCTGCCAAACTCTTCCCATGATATTTCTTTGCCATCTATAACCACACAGGGAAACAGGTCAATTTCTGGATCATCTGTGATGTACCCTCTCACCGTATCGTTATCATTGATCGTATATCCGTATGAATCTGAAATCTCAATATGTTTCATGGATACCTGGCGCTGTACTCTGTCGATTAACTTCGTGAACAGACCGATCAAATCGTCTTCCACATCCCCCATTACCGAAAAACTATATCCACCAGGAGAATCATCTATTAATTCATAGGCTTCCAATGTGACATGAGGTCCAAATATTCTCGTTGAAATATGAAATGTGTGTTTGATACCTTCAGAATCTGAGAATGTAACCGGATGAAAAGATATATCTGTAAAATCAAAACCATACATTTCTGAAATTTCTTGGTTATAGCAACTGTTACAATAAAAATTGCTTTCGCCATCGTCTTGCAGCGAAACACCCTCATAACCTGGAAATTTTTCTCCACATGAAAAGCATGTGAATTTTTCAAAATTGTCTGACATTAATCATACCTGTTGTTTCATTTTTTTGTGATGATGGAGACACGAATGTTACGGGTATCAGAGACCCTGGCCAGGTTTGGTTTACCTACACTTTAAAGTTGTGTCCTATGATTTACCAACGGGGTTGACTTGACCCCTGGCTGATTAGCACCGCCTTTGCCTGAGAGCGTACTCTCTCTAAGTTACACACTTCGCGTCAAGGGCGAAATGTGTAACTTACTGATCAGGTTTTTGTTATTCATCAAAACCAGGCCGGAGGAAAGACTGAGCACCGGGGAAATAATTCTCAATCTTTATTCTCAGTCTTTCAAGATAAAACAGTATTTCCTGTAACTCTGAATTGTCCCGGCCAAGTAGACTTTGCAAAAGACCCCAGGCTGCAATGGACTTTTCAATGCCAATCAGGGCGACCTTGGCTGAACCGTTTGCATCATATTCGTCGTCTTCCAGGCTGTCTTCACTTGCCTGCCCCATTCCCGAGAGCGCCCTGTTTATCTTTACAAAAATCAGATGCTGATACCAGCAGACTATTTCCAATGCTTCCTTAATATCAACAGATTCCAGGGTGCTGACAGTACCAGGAATTTTTATCTGCGCACCCTGGCATGCTGTTAAAGACTCATTGGCTTCAAGCCACTCACCAGCCATCTTTGCGTATTTCCCGGCCAGGATGGAACAAATATTCTGATCAGCACTGTTCCTCTGTTTCCCGTCCCCTTCCATATCCACAGAACCCATTGCCAGATCAAGGTCAATGCCCTTTTCTTCGGCAAGGTCATTGAGCAACTCCATGGTGACCTCAAAGACCCTGGACATGGCTTCCCAGAAATCTTCATTTCTTGCGTCATGGGATGCCTGATCAGGAAAAAACTCTTTTTCCATGGCGAAGTTCATGCACCGGGAAGTAAACGCACACTTCTCACACCACCGGTCACAATAGTTGTAAATGCCGGAGATAAAACCTGGATTCTGAGCCAGTTTTTTCAGCTTTTCCTTATCCATAACTGTTGGTTTCTCTGGTTTTAATCCCATCGGGAAGTTTCATGCAAAATGCCGGAACTGACCTCAGTAATACTGATTCTATTTGAAAAATTTTTTGTTGCAGTCCCTGCAGTAACTATCCGGGGCATTATCCCCCAGAAGACATCCACCCGGCTTAATCTTGCCTGATTCGGCCTGTTTTCCCAGCTCTGAATCCGGCATTCCACAAACTATCGGCACTGTGTTAAGCGACCCGCACAAAGGACATTGCACCACCTTGATCACCTCAGTGTTCTGCAATTCATCAAGTTTGCTTTTTGCATCCTGGTCACCCTGGTCTGCTTTGGCCTGCAGCCTTGCAGCCCTTATCCAGTCTAAGTTGGCAGCATCTGTCCGCGCGTCTAAAATCATACAATTGCCCTGAGGTGACTTTTTGTCTTTCATGCTCCCTCCTGTTTTTGCTCATTAGCTGGTCGTTTACCATTTTCTGACGTTTCAGTGTCATGAGCAAGGCTTCCCTTGTTTTCTCAGTGATCTCGACAACAATGACTTCCAT
>NZ_JYNP01000116.1 GCF_000934755.1 Desulfonatronovibrio magnus | reverse complement strand
AGCAGACTACGGATGTTTTTGAATATCCTGAGGACTTTGATCCTGAAGAAAAGCTGTCCCTGGCTTTTGACATGGTTTATGATGATCCCATTGAGCTGGAAGTTGTGTTTTCCCCAAGCCAGGCTAAGTACATCAAGGAAAGGCAGTTTTCCCCAAAACAGAACATTGAAGATAATCCAGACGGCAGTGTTACTCTGAAGATGACTACATCTGGATGGTTTGATGTTAAAAGGTGGCTGTTGGGGTTCGGGGCTACTGCCAGGGTGGTCAAGCCTGAAGAAATGAGGCAGGCAATCTTGGCGGAAATGAAAAACGCAATCAACAAATACGAAACTGCAGGTTAAAAAATATGTGTGGATACTGCATTGAAACTGCAATGCTCGATCTTCTGGAGCAGGAGGTCAGCACTGGCAGACCGGATAAAGATGAAGAGGTTTCACCCCTGTTTGAATCTATTACTCAGGAAACCAATTTTCTGATGCATAGCCTAAAGCTGGCCAGAAAGTTCCATATGATGGATGAAATATTTTATGTAGCGCACTGCAGGGCTATTGAAGAAATCGTCCATCACCCGCATAAGGCCATGAAGGACGGTCTTCCTCAGATAGCCCTTATCAAACATCTGCATGGTTACAAGAGATTTATTTCAACAAGGTTTGCTGATCAGGAGTTTGTCAGCTGGATGCCTGATCCTGCATGGATGGCCCTTTATCATATGGGGTTTGTGTTTTCTTCTGATATGTGGACTGAGTTTTTATCAAGGGAAGATTTGCTGTTGGAAAGTGCTCGTCTTCTGGAAAAATACAGCCTGTGGTGGCTGCAGGGCCATGAGCAGACCAAAAACGATCTAAACGCAAGAATGGAAGAGACAGGCGTACTTGATCCCATTGAAGATATTGCTGAACTGGACTGGGCGAGATTTTACGATCTTTATCCAGCCCTGTATTTTGCCATGCATTACTGCAGCAGACACTCTCCGGATCTGCCGGTACTGAAAAGTATAGCCCTGGAGCGTCCCAACGGGGTTCCTGGCTTTCCAGGATATGATCTTTGGCTGGCCAGAAAGTCCCTGGTCTTGGCGATTAGGCACTATGGGGTTGATTTTCTGCTGGACAATATCAGTGAAGAGTTACCCTTGAGCAGGGTCTATTATGCCTTTTTGAGGCTTGAATCTGTCAGGAATGCCACAGACCGGATTATTGAAAGATTCAATATGGTTCTTGAAAATGATGATCCATGCGGAGAATTCAGAGATGATGTTGATAATTATACCATCAGCATGCTCAGGTTTAGAATGCATGAACATATTCAATAATGAATATGGTCTCGTAACCGTTCCAGAGCTGAAAAGTCACGCCATGGCCGAGCTACTTCCGCATTAAGTGTTTTGGGCATAGGAATTATTTGTATTTGTCAGCTTATGATAATTCTGTAGACTGGCAAATCAAGACTTGACAATTCAGGCAGGTTTGGACTCATGTCAGAGCATGCATGTGGTCTCCAATATTTATTTTAGCTCTTGTATATCTGGGCAGTCAAAAGTTTTTTTTCTAATCTTCTGTTTTTATTGGCTTTTTTGGCAGATCAAAATATCTTTTGGTCCAGACCAAGTATCTATGCAAATTTATTGAATTTATTTCTTACAACCAAGAACGAAGAACCAAGAACTTTGAACTCTCAAGTGTATATCATGTTGGGAGCATTACGAGTTTTTTGAAAATGAATGGGGACAGTCCCGAAGCCAGGGACAGTCCCCGTGCCATGCCGTAGTTTATAACTTTTTACACAAAGATTGCCTTAACACACCCTATTCATATTTTGTTTTCAAAAAACTCGTAATGCTCCCATCATGTTGGCTGGAATGATACATATAAAACTTGTAATAACTTGTTATGCCAAATAAATATTGTCATTACTGATACAGCATGTGTAGCTGCAATTATAAAAGATAATGATTACAATGCTTTTAACATACGTAATAGTTTAGCCCTTTTTTAGGGAAGCAGGGGACAGGCACCCCAGCCCTTGTTTGTTGTTGATGAACAAAAACAGACTTAATCAAACAAGGGCTGGGAGAGCCAGTCCCCGTGCAACATGCAAATGGCTAAACTATTACTAACATACAATGTTTTGGCCCGGTAGGCAGACATAATAGCAATACAGTTCCCTTTAACATCTAAACTAATGCGGAGGAGATTTCAATGCCTGCAATATCAATGTTTTACGGGATTATCGTTTATTTGTACTTTAAGGATAACAAACAACACAAAAGTCCACATATCCATGTAAGATATCAGGAGTACGAAGTGGTTGTTTCTATTCCGGAAGGGGATGTCTTGGAAGGGAATATTCCGAAATCAAAGATGTAACTACTTCAAGCATGGATTGAACTCCACAAGGATGAGCTTGTCGCCAACTGGGAACTTGCCGTTTCAGGGCAGCAACCTTATAAAATTGAGCCATTGAGGTAAAATATGAATCCAAGAATTAAACAAGTCATACCAAGAGATGATTATAAACTGCTGCTGTTTTTTACAAACGGAGAGAAAGGAGTTTATGATTGTTTGAATTTGCTTGATTTCGGAGTTTTTAGAGAGCTTCAGGATAAAAACTATTTCAAATTAGCGAAGGCATTGCATGGCACAGTTGTATGGCCGCATGAGCAGGATATATGCCCCGATACGCTTTATGTTGATTCAGTAAAAGAAAACGCCTAACACGGTGCTCTAGCCGAAGCCGGTTTCGCTCACGCTCAACCGGCTCGACTGAGCGTGGCGTTGGGCACAAAAATAATGAAACCTATGCAAAAAGACAGCACCATGATTTGTATTGACCAGGTCCATCCTGATGAGACGGAGGTATTGCTGAATCTGTATATTGACCTCTTTTATGGTCGGGAGCCTCTGACGAAATATCTTGGTTTAAGCAAGGATCGCATGATTTCATTTGCGAGAAGCATGTACGGTAAAGAGGATAGCAATCCAGTGTCTAAGGGGTTTTGCTGGGTGGCACGGGATCGTCATGTTGCGAACAAGGAAGTCGGGTTTATCGTGTGTGATGATCCGGTTGTGGAGGGCAATCATCAGGTTCCAGAAGATATTTCCGAAAAGGAGAAGGAAGTGTTTTCAGCCGTGATGTCGTTAATGGAAGAGCTCCGCAAGCCCGTATATGATCGGATAGGATCGGAAGCGGGCAAATGCCTGCATGTAGCAGCTGTGGGGGTGGCTCCGGGTTACGAAGGGAAAGGGATCGCAACAAAACTTTTGCAAACAGCCCTTGAACATGCAACTGCCCGGGACTTCACCCTTGTATTTTCGGAGTGTACGAGCATGGGTTCACGACAATGTCATGAAAAAATCGGGTTCCAGTGCCTTCATTCCGTACCTCTAAGAGAGTTTTCCGTGGACGGGGAACGACCTTTTGCGCAGAACAATCTGCACATTTACCTGCTGTGGAAAGATCTGTCGAAGAGGGCAGGCTAATCCCTATGTGCCTAACCAGGCCATGTGCCGGATACCAAAATCATCGCTTCTGCAGGGTTTTGCCACCGGTGTTGGGCGGCATTATACTCAGGCTATCCTTCATTAATCTGTTCAGTTTTTTTGAAGACTGCTGGCGGGGGAATAAGACTTGACAATTCAGGCAGGTTTGGACTTCTCACAAAACTGCATGTAGTCTTCAATTATGAAAAGCAAAAAATATAGCCATGGCTCTCATCATTTTTTTGGCAAAAGGGTAGACAAAGACTATCGGACTGGAGTTAACTCTGTGCCAAAACTGCGGGCATAATTTCTTATGTGCAGTTCTTGCAGGATTACTTCTTCGTATTTTACAACTTTTTGAGCTGTTTTTGCGTGGTCATCAATATATATTTCTAAAAATTGGCTTTCTTCCCAGAAGTCAAGAAGTTCATCATCAGCCAAAGATTTAATCTGTTCTTCTAAGGGGTAATTATCAGGGTGACGCAAATAGTAAGCCATATTGTGAGTATTCCTCCAATTTCGTGCAGTCTTGAAAAATAAAGTTTTGATCGTCTGTAACTGTTCCGAAAGCAAAGTGACCTTATCTACTCTTATCAATAATTTTTTGCAACTTTTTTCATGCTTGAAAAAATAATTAAAAGGTCTTAAATGTATTGTTGAAAGTGTTTTGCATTATTATGGAGAGCTTTTGACTTAGAAGCTCCTCACCCGGGCGGACCGGGACCGAACGTGTGAGTAACTGTCTTTATAGTGGAGCCTGCATCCTGCAGGCTATTAAAGATCAGGCGGCTGGAAGCCGCCTCCACATTGAAGAGCTGTCACTTTTCTGGAAATTGGGACAGTCCCCGCGAGGTACTATAAAAAAGTTTGATGCTGCATTGGTCCCTGGAAGAAATTGGCTTTAATGACAAAATTTACACAGCGAGGGACAGTCCCTGTGCCAGGCTCAAAGTTCCCATCTTTGACGGAACTTTGCTGGCAAATGTACATGAATCATAAGCAAAAATCATAAAAATGTGAAAATTGTAACCATTTGAATTTATTAGCAAAACGATTCTAGTTACTTGTAAGCTCCTCACCCGGGCGGACCGAGAGCGAACCTGCGAGTAACTGTCTTTAAAGTGGAGCCTGCATCCTGCAGGCTATTTAATTCCAGGCGGCTGGAAGCTGCCTCCACCTTGAAGAACAGTCCCATATTTGGAAATTGGGACAGTCCCCGCGAGGGAGCCTAAGCGACCGAAGCAATCTGTATGATAAAACCATAATGCTTTGAATTTATTACCAATTTAGTTTTAGTTACTTAGCAGTCTGAATTATCAAAATGGCTTGAACTACAGGAGATGTTACATGGAAAATGGAGTACGAAAAAAGGATGCTGAACTCTTACAGCTGGTAACATTCAGTATTGGCGGAGAAGAATTTGGAGTTGAGATACTGACTGTACAGGAAATTATCCGCATGCTGGAAATTACCCGTGTTCCCAAGGCTCCTGATTTTGTTGAAGGTGTGATCAATCTGCGCGGAAAAGTAATCCCCATTATTGATTTGCGCAAAAGATTCGGTCTTGAGTCAAGGGTTCATGACAAAAATACCAGAATTGTTGTCATTGAAATAAATAAAATGATTGTAGGATTTGTGGTTGATTCAGTGTCTGAAGTTTTGCGTATCCCGGCTGACACTGTGGAGCCTCCACCTCCTGTGGTAGCTGGACTTGATTCTGAATACATCAGTGGTGTGGGCAAACTGGAAGACAGGCTGTTGATCCTTCTTGATCTGGACAGATTGCTCAGCAGAGAAGAAAAGAGTGTTCTGAGTCAGGTATAGTTGAGGGCTTGATTTTTCAACAAGGAGCCTGGAAAAAATTGTTTGAGGTGGTACAGATCAAGATCTGTTGTACTCCGGCACTTCATGACGTTTCTTTTGCAGGATGTTATCTTTTCATGCTGTCCGGCATGGGTACAGCTATAACGACTCCTTGAGCAGTAATAATATTTTCGACGAAAATCTCAACTTTTACTTTAACTTTTCTGCGATGAAACTCCTGGGCCATTCCTCGAATTTCAAGCTCGATGCCAAGGGGTGTGGGTTTTAAGAAGTCCACGTTAAGGGCTGCAGTTACGTATCGCTTGAGGCGATGTTTTTCACTGTCTTTTTCAGCTGCAGCCCTTGCTGAAGCTGTAGCTATTCCGTGGCAGTCAATAATCGATGCAATTAGTCCCCCATAAACATAGCCAGGCAAGGCTATATGTTCATCTCTCGGGGTGAACCTTGCCAGAGCCTGCTGACCGTCCCACCAGCTTTTTATTCTCAGTCCCTCAGGGTTTTCTTTTCCACATCCATAACAATGACAGTATTGTTGAGGATAATTGTCCTGTATGCAAAATTTTGTCATTTAATGTACAACTCCTTGATATTTCATAAAATAAATTTGTAGCTATCCCTGCCACATTTCGACTATTTCAACCACCTGACAGGCCCTTTCAATTTGAACATCAATGTATTCATGGTTTGGTGATTCACCCACAAGTATAGTTTTCATTTTCAGATTTTTGGCTGTTTTCAGATTTTCCGGTAAATCATCAATCATTACGCAGTCATGTCCTAAAACATCCAGCCTGGCGAGTATATTCATGTATGGTTCAGGGAAGGGCTTGGGTTTAAAGGATGCCACCCGGACATCAAATATATCTTCAAAAAGATCCAGCACACTTAGAGCGGACAGAACATTTCGCGCATGGTTGCTGGAACCGTTGGTGAAGATGACTTTGGGAAAAGCTATTTGCTCCAGGGCCTTTCTCAACTGAATATTGGGTTTAAGCAGGTGGGTTAGATCAACATCATGGACATACTCAAGATATTCTTCAGGATTAACCTGGTAATGAATCATAAGTCCATTGAGGGTGACACCGTATTCCTGCCAGTAAAATTTGCGTAATGAGTCCACACTTTCTTCCGGGATGCCCACATACTCGGTCATGTATCTGTTGATTCGTTCATCTATCAGGGGAAAGACATTAAGTTCTTGGGGATACAGGGTGTTGTCCAGATCGAATATAAATTTTTTCATGTTCCAGCCTTAAGGTTTACTTGATTGTATGGAACCTGTATGAAAAAGTCCATTGTTTTAAATGACTCATTTGTAGCTGCTTTATCCTGGCGGTCCGGGACTGAACCTGTGAGTAGCTGTCTTTATAGTGGAGCCTGCATCCTGCAGGCTATTAAAGATCAGGCGGCTGGAAGCCGCCTCCACATTGAAGAGCTGTC
>NZ_JYNP01000115.1 GCF_000934755.1 Desulfonatronovibrio magnus | reverse complement strand
TAAATTTCCGGGAGGCAGTGGCGTTTTTACACGAGCTCAAACAAAGATCAGGGAAGTAAAAAGCATGCTGGAGAGACAAATTCAAAACTATCTAAAATGGATGAGGACCAAGGAGTATGCTCAAGGGACAATTGTGAAAAGCAGCCGAGTTTTAAACCGTCTGCTGGACTTTGCGGTCCTGAACCAAACTTCCTGTGAACATACTGTTTCCTGCGACACATTGAAGGCATTCCAGGAGCATGTCCAGGTAAAGCATGCAGGCTTTGTGCTGGGCGGAGTCAGCCTTAACACCGTTATGGCTTACCGGCAAAGCATGGGACTGTTTCTGCCCTTTGCCGCCAGGGAAGAAAGTAGGGACAGGTTCTTTAAGTTGCATTTTCTAACCCATTCCGCTATATTCCTCTCAACCCAGCAACCACAAGCCTTCCAGGAGGTTCACCATGCCCAGAATTGCCAGATTTATCCGGGATAATCAGCCAAACGTATACCATATTGTTTCCAGAACAGCTCTTCAGGGCCTGCCCATCAAGGACAGGGACAATGACTTTCTGCTGGGCCTGATCAAAAAGCTATCCCAGTTCTACTTTGTGGACGTGCTGGGATTCGCACTTTTAGGCAACCACTTCCACCTGGTAATCCGCATGTATCCTGAATCTGATCCGACAGATGATGAAATCAAGAAAAGGCTGCATAAGTATTATGGAGATGAACTTAATGTGACCGGGGTTCTTATATCCGACTACCGCAAGCGCCTCACCAGCCTGGGGGCTTATGTGAAGGACATCAAGCAGGGATTTACCAGGTATTTCAATAAGAAGTATGGCCGCAGAGGCTTTTTCTGGGGGGATAGATTCAAAAGTATGATTGTCCAGGATGGTTTGAGTCTGGTTAACCTTATGGCTTATGTGGATCTTAATCCCATCCGGGCCGGGATAGTAAAGAAACCGGAAGACTACCGCTGGTGTTCCCTGGGCTACCATACTCAGACCGGTAATAAGGACGGCTTGCTGTCCATAGACTTTGGCATGAAGGAATGGAACGAGTTTGATCCAAAAGAGATTGTCCGCAAGTACAGACAGTTTGTATATGAGACAGGCGCTGTGGATGCCGGGAAAGGCAAGGTAATGGACAAAAAGATTGTGGAAAAGGCCAGGAAGAAAGGCTACAAAATATCCAGGACTGACCGGTTCAGATACAGATGCCGGTATTTTACAGACTCAGGTGTGATCGGGGGGAAAGACTTTGTTCAGGAGGTGTTTGATCAGGTTAAGCATTTGCTTCGGTCCAAGGATGAGCGGAAGTTTACTCCCGTTGGTGGTGTTGAGGGTTTATATTCCATGAAGCGATTGGGTACTTAAAAACATAAATTGAGCTTTTTAATTGACCGTTTAGTCAATATATCATATTTTCTGTAAATGGCCAACATTTCTGAGATAAACAATAAAGTCAATTTCTGGATTGTATCAGCAGAAAAAGACTGGGTGGTTGCAGGTCATCTCTTGGAAAAGCAGGACTACCCATATTCATTGTTTTTTGCTCATCTGACCCTGGAAAAATTACTTAAAGCTTATTTTGTTTCTACTAAAGGAAAAAATCCACCACTATCACACCGATTGACTTACCTTGCTGAAAAATCTGAGATTGAGCTATCTATAGAACAGGTAGAATTGCTCGAAATTGTTACAGACTTTAACCTTGAAGCCAGGTATCCCGATGAAAAATTCTCTTTTCATAAAAAATGCAGCAGAGAGTTTACAATCAACTATCTCAATAAAATTGAGGAGATGAAGTCATGGCTAATGCAAAAAATGAAATCATCAAAGACGTAAAAAAATATATAGTTGAGCTTAATAAGCACGGGATTTTTGTACAGAAGGCTATCCTATTTGGATCATGGACAAAAGGGTATGCCCATGAAGATAGCGATATTGATGTAGCTCTGATTTCAGAAGCATTCACAGATGATCGCTTTCAGGACAGGCGAAGGATTGTTCCTTTACGTAGAAACATTAACACCAAAATTGAGCCAATGCCCTATAGTCCATTGTCATTTGATGCAGGCGGTCATCTTGTTGATGAAATCAAACATTTTGGAGAAATAATTTCAATCCCATGAAAAAAGCCCTAATCACCGGCATAACAGGACAAGACGGAGCCTACCTCGCAGAACTGCTCCTGCACAAGAACTAAATTGTCCACGGAATAAAGCGCAGGGCCTCGAGCTTCAATACAGATCGCATAGACCATCTGTACCAGGACCCGCACACTGAAAACAGAAACTTTATACTGCACTACGGAGATCTGACAGACGCTACAAATCTGATCCGGATAATCCAGGAAGTGCAGCCTGATGAGATATACAATCTGGCAGCCCAGAGCCACGTGCAGGTCTCTTTTGAGACTGCGGAGTATACGGCCAATGCTGATGCTCTGGGAACGCTTAGAATACTTGAGGCTATAAGACTACTGGGCCTGACACACTGAGCCAACAGGGACAGACGAAATATGCTTTACTTTTTATTATGAAGAGGCTGGGCCAAACATAATGGATGACTACTTCAAAAATTTGTTGACCATTTGTAATCGAATGGTTACGAATGAATCGTGTTTACAGTAAAACATACATCTCAATTTGATGAATGGCTATCCAACCATAAAGACCCCAAAGTTAAGGGACGACTGGTTGCCAGATTACGTAAAGTTCAACTTGGCAACTTGGGAGACGTAAAGCCGGTTGGAGAGGGAGTGTTTGAAATGCGTGAACATTTCGGTCCAGGGTGGCGCATTTATTACACACAAAGAGGCAAAGAGATAATAATTCTGCTGGGGGCGGCCAGAAATCAACCCAGAACACTGATATTGCCAAAGCGATCAAATTGGCTGGCTTTATAGGGGATTAAAATAATGAAAAAATTACATACACATGAATTGCCTGACTTTGATGCCTCAAAATATCTAGACAGTGAAGATGCAATTGCTGAATATATTACAGCAATAATTGAAGAAAATGATCCCTCCCTGCTTGCCGCCGCCCTTGGAGATATCGCTCGCTCCAAAGGCATGAGCGAGATATCTAAGTCTTCAGGCATTACCCGTGAAGCATTGTACAAGGCTTTACGACCCAAGGCACAGCCCCGCTTTGAAACAATCAGTCGAGTATGTGAAGCCTTAGGAGTAAGGCTTATAGCAAAACCATTACACTCTAAAGATCAACAACCCCAAAGGACATAATGACCAATCCAATACCAATATCTTCCAAAACCCACGCAACCAAACGCTGGAACCCAACCAAGACTTTTGAATTTACAACGAACAACACCCTGATCCTCTGGTTGATGACATTAGATATTGTCGGCCAGGGATGAGCAAGAGATATTGCGGGGGTTGGTGGAGGATATTCAGAATTACCAAGAGAAACGTCAAGGTCTAAGGTTTAAATTAGGTAAAAATAAAGGAGACACAACCATGCCTACAATCACAATCGATGGGAAAGAGTACGATTCAGATCAGCTTTCAGAAGAAGCCAAGCAACAGTTAGGTTCAATCCAGTTTGTGGATAAGAAAATCGAGGAATTGAAGAATGAAATAGCTGTTTATCAGACAGCTCGCAATGGTTATGCACGGGCTTTATCTGAGATGCTGGATAAACAATAACCCACTGCCTTAAAGGCACGTGGGCTTTTTTGATATAAAAGGAGACCCCACCAATGACCACCGCATGGCAACACGGCTACTACTCAGACACTTCCTACACCTACGGCTTCTACAAAGAATTTGCACCCAACTGGTTAGACTGGGTGGCATTACTAAAGGGTTCGGAGCCTCCCAATACCAGCAAGAGAATGCTTGAACTCGGCTGCGGACAGGGTTTAGGCTTATGCGTAATGGCTGCAGCTAACCCGCATATGCGCTTTGTGGGAGTGGATTTTAATCCGGAGCAGATAGCACATGCCAGAAGCCTGGTGAGAAGGACAGGCCTGACCAATATAGAGTTTCACGAAGCTGACTTTGTGTCTCTGGCCGCAAAAGACCAACCTTTTGAACCTTGCGATTATGTAGTGGCGCACGGGATACTAACCTGGGTAAACCAGGAAGTACGCTCAGCAATATACAGAATAATCGACAAAACCCTTACCCCGGGCGGATTGGCATATTTCAGTTACAACGCCCTACCCGGCTGGCTGGCAACACATCCGGTACAGCACTTGATGACCCAGTTTGCGGATAGAACCGGAGTGAACAAGCAGTCCTTTGAGTCTGCCCTGACAGCTTTAGAGAGCCTTAAAAATGCCGGGGCTGCGGTATTTAAGTCTCAACCGGGTATCCAGTCCAGGCTGGAGCAGCTGCAGAAAACTGCTGCCAGTAACGAGAATTACATTTATCACGAATATTTCCATAGCTCCTGGACACTGTTTTATTTCACCCAGATCGCCCATGAAGCCTCTGAAGGTAAGCTCAGGTTTCTGGGAAGTGCTACTTTGCCGGAGAACTATGACGCAATGCTGCCTGAACCAATGCGGAAAGCCATAGACTCTGCCCCGGATATGGCTATGCGGGAGCTATTTAAGGACATGGCTATCAATCAGAGTTTTAGAAGGGATGTATTTGTACGGGGCCAGACACCAATATGGAGTGGAGAGCAGTTAAGTCTATTCGCCCAGAGAATGGTCACATTACTGCAAGCACCTGATAAGATATCTCTCAAATTTCAGACTGGGTTTGGTGAAGTATCTGGCAAGGAAGAAGTATATAAGCCAATCATAGAGCAGATAGCCAAGGGTCCAGTTAAAATTGCTGATCTGAATAAAGCTTTGTCGGATCTAAATCTGGGATCACTGTTGCAGTCTTTGACTCTACTTGCACACGGCGGAGCTGTTGGCTTCTATGTCCAAAACACAAACAAGAAACCAGCCATAAGTTTCAATCAGACTCTGGCCGAAATGGTATCCCGTGGCGCACCTTACAGGTATCTGGCATTACCAGGCATTGGTACTGGCATTAACTTGGACGAGATCCAGTGGATGGCCATTGATGCACTCAGTAAGAACGAGGACATCCCAGCAGGTGTAGAGGCAAGACTGCGGGGTTTAAACAAGTCACTGCTTAAAGACGGCCAGCCTTTGAAGCACGGAGAGGAAACAGTTAATGAGCTGAAGGTAAGGCTGGATGGGTTTATGGGTGGTAATTTGCCGCTGATTAAGAGGCTTGGTGGGGTTAAGTGAGTGTTACCTACCCCAAAGCAAATACAGTCACCATAGGCTATGACCCCACAGAGGACAAAATGTTTCTGATCCTCTATCTGCAAGACGGCAATACCAGCAAAGCCTACATTTCGAGAAGGCTGTTGGGTATGCTTTTGAAGTCTATGGGTGACAAGCTTACCAGTACCAGCCCTACTGCCTCCAGAACACCTGATTCAGCAGAAGTAATGCAAATGGGGCATATTGCTGCCGTAGTCAACAGAAAGCCTGGTGAAATACCGAAAACTGCAAAGCCAGAAAGTGCAAAGCCCTACTACTCCACTGAGGTACAGCTTGAAACCCAAGGCGACGCACTTATACTCGGGTTCAAATCTGTAGATACAGAGCCAATAGCTGCACTTGCACTAAAGCGCACAGAAGCACACCAGATATTACGGCTGCTCAGAGATCAAGCTGATAAGGCGGGGTGGGGCTTGGAGCAGCCTGCTGAATGGATGCGGCCGATGGAGTATGGGAGGGGTGGGGATTAAGCTAACCTATTCATTAACGTATTGTAGTCCTCATGGCTTCCAATCCAGAACCAAACAATATCTTCGCCCTCTCTAAAAGCTATTGCTCTGTAATGGTAGCCAACATTCACTGTCCAGACAGATCCCTTTTTACTGAAATCCAATGACGGATGGCTGGGATCTTCTTTGAAAAGCTCAAATTTTCTATCAGCAAGGGTTTTAATATGTTTAGGGAGCTTTTCATAACACTTCCAGAAATCAGGATGTGTAAATGATCTTATTCCCATCTTGAGCACTTTCCGGCTGCATAATCAGACTTCACTCGTTCCAATAAAGCGTTGGCTCTGCCACCCTGCGAAAAATCATCCACAATTTCCTGATCCCAGACTCTTGCTTCTAACTCGGAAAGCCATTTGGAAAGCCTGAGTTTTTCGGAGTCGGAAAGAGAAAGTATGTCGTCCTGAATTTTTTCTATGGTTGCCATATGATATACCTCCATGTTTTGCAGAGTAATATTAAGTTCTCTGGACATAATTGGCAATATCATTGTTGGCTAACACCCCATTTCCACTTTAAGCCCTCCTACGCCCTTTCTAAGCGCTTCTACGCATTTCCCCATACCTGACACCAAAAACACCCCCTGAAAGCCCTCTACGGCCTCAGTTTTTACTGTGCTGCCATGCTGTTTCAAAAAACTGCCTTGTAATCGGTTATAAGAATTGGGAACCAATTTAAAGAAAGAAAGTGGGGACATTATGTTGCCAGTTTGGTTATGTTGCCAGTATCCCGCAATATCCAGCCCCACCCCGCCTGTTTTTTTCTATTCATTTTTCTTCTTTGCAAGCCTACCACCTTGGTGAACAACTGTTCATGGAGGTTGTATGGTCAAGAAGCGCTGTAAATTCTGCCGGTGTCTTTTTCCCCTTACCAAACGTAACCCCGACCAGAAATACTGCTCCAAGCCTGATTGCCAGAGAGCACGCAAACGCCGGTGGCAAAAAAAGAAGGTAAAGGATGATGAGGCTTATCGCTTAAACAAGCAAGATGCCCAAAAGCGGTGGTGCGAGAAGAACTCGGACTACTGGGAAAAATACAGGGAAAACAACCCTGACTATACCAAAAGCAACCGGGAGAAACAGCG
>NZ_JYNP01000114.1 GCF_000934755.1 Desulfonatronovibrio magnus | reverse complement strand
TAGCCAGGAAAACTGGATATCCCTCATCCATGAGAAGATCAACTAACCAGTACCAGTTGTAGGTGGACTCCACTGCAATGCCAGCTAAATCTGGTTTGAATGGTTCAAGCATTTTTAAAATTTTCTGTTGGTTACATGGTATTTTCTTGGAAAAAATTTGCTTGCTGTCATTATCAATAATACTCCAGTAATTATTTGTTGAATGTAAATCACAACCAGCATACAATTTCATAAGGCACCTCCCATATTAGAGTTGTTGATTGCCTCTTTGTATAGCCGGTTTTTGTTTGCCAAGCTATACTTGGGAGGTGCCTTTTAAATGGTTATCAGGGTGAACCTTTCTTGTCTGCCTGTCCCATGAAACCGGGTTCCCTTCAGGGTGTTTCATCGGGGTGGCCATTAATCTTATCTGCCTTTTCCGCCTGTCTTTCCCGTCCGTGGCCAATAATTCTTTTCTTCTCCTTCTTATCTGCGGTCCAAATCCTCTCCCTATCATTTCATATATCTTCTTCCTGTCTTCCAACCTTTGAACTTGAACCCTGAAAGGGGAACGTAAATTTCTCCCAGCATTGCCTTTTAAATTGTCAATTCAGGGAATGGTCATCAGGTGCACATTGTTCTGATTTTCAGCCATATTTATCATGGCCTGGGTAAAGCCGGACTGGCTGAACAAAACATAGTGCTTTTGAGAGGTGTCCGGCAAATGAACGCTTTTGACCTTTTCCATCAGTTGCCAGTAAATATCCGCGTCTACAGGTCCGGAAGTATATTTGCACTCTCCCAGAACAACATACTCTTGATTCTCAGTGAAACCCACAAGGTCTATCTCCACATCCTTACTCCACCATCTGCCTGCCTTGATCAGCTGAATACGAGGCGAATCGGAAAGTCCATTCTGCATAAGCCACTGTCTGCATATGTCTTCGTACACAAAGCTGACATGACTTGATCTGAATTGCTCTTTGATTTTATTAATGACAAACTCAGTATTTTCAATCTCAAGATAGCTTCTATAGGGATGGACGAACTTAAACCAGAAACTGATAAAGTTGTCTGTAATGCGGTACAGACCTTTTTTGCTTTTTCCCGGATTCTTTTCAGTGATGGGGACTTCTCTGACAATGAGATCCAGTTCCTGCAAGGTTTTGAGGTATTTTGTCAGGCCGGACTGATTAAGGCCTAAGGCAGATGCCATTTTGCCGAGCTTTCTGTTGCCAGCTGCAATGGTTTTGATCAGGGAAAAATAGGTTCCTGTTTCACCGAATTCTTTTTCCAGCAAAAACACCGGCTCTTCAAATAAAAAGCTTTGCTTGGACAAAATGTTTTTTTCCATGGCTTGGAAGATGTCCGGCGCTGGCGAGAAGAGTTCAATATATTTGGGCACCCCTCCGGTCACGGCATAATATTCAATCAGGTTGATGCGCTCAGGCTGCTTGAAAAAAAGACCATAATCCTGATACCTCATCTGGTCCAGCCTGATCTGTCCGGTACGTCTTCCATACAGCGGACTGGAGTAGGTAAGTGTCTGCTCCACCATCATGCCGACCAGGGAACCGCAAAGAATGACCATGACGCTGGACTTGGCCAGCATCTGATCCCATATTTTCTGGAAAATGGAAGGAAAAGATGCCTGGGCCTTTCCCAAGTACTGAAATTCATCAATGGCAATGATTTTTCTTGATTCCGGCTGGTGCTTTTTGAGCACAGAAAAGATTTCGTCCCATTCCAGAAGGACATCTTTTTTCAATAAGGTGTTATGGGTGAATTCTGAGACAGCATGTTGAAAGTTTCTTCTGTTTTCCCGTTCTGATTCTTCTGTAGCCACAAAGTAGAAGGCGTTCTTTTCCTGAATAAACTCCTTGATCAGGGTGGTCTTGCCAATCCTTCTGCGACCATAAAGGATGACCAGAGAGGCCCTGTCCTGGGCGTATTCATCCTCAAGGAATTGCATTTCATTCTTTCTGCCAATAAAGAGGGTCATGGGGAGATCATATTTCCTGGGATGACTTTTGTCAATTATTATAATTCATTTTATTATAATGATGTTTATTTATTTAATGTAAACATAGCATTTCAAGACCTTCATAATCTTGAGGGAAAATACTTTTTTTCTTTTTCTTGTAACTGTTCAGCAAGATCAATAAGAAGACCTGGACCCCGGATCCGTCATCCCGGACTCGATCCGGGACCGGGGTGACGGTTAGAGCAAATAGTTGGCCTTTTTCGTCATTCCGGCGAAAGCCGGAATCCAGGGTATTTTAATAATTTTATAGCAAATGTGGTGAATAGATACTTTTTTCTTTAGCCACTCGCTCCACATTTGAATACAGCCAAAGTGTCATCATCGCCTCTATGCGAGGCCAGTCTTTCCTTGAGAAAATTCTTCATGTCAGAAGTAGCTCATTGACAGAGTCCATAGACGCTCTTTATATATTTATAAACACATATCTGAAACTGAATTTTCCAGACATATTTTTTGATGTGTTTTCATTCAAATCTTGGGGGTAAACCAACCATGCAAGACATTGATACCATTTTGGACCAGGCTATGTCTCTTCCTTATGAAGCCAGACTTGATTTAATCAAAATCATCAAAAAAAGGACGATGGAAGAAGAGCGCATCAGGATCGCTGAGGAATGTCGAATAGTAGAGCACGAGTATGCCAATGGTCAATTGAAGAATGGCACAATCCAGGATCTGATTAATTACCTGGAAAATGATGATTAAAAGAAAACTGGTCTGGTCATCTAACTTCAAGAGGGCTTATAAAAAGGCTGTAAAGAAAAATCCACAGATAAGAGATGAAATAGTAGCAGCTTTGCACATGATGGAGAATGACCTTTACAATTATAAGTTGAGCACCCACAAATTGAGCGGCAACCTTAATGGGTATTACGCTGCATCATGTGGTTATGACTGCAGGATCATATTCACAATCAAAAGGGATCAGACCGATCAGGAATTGATTGTGCTTATAACTTTTGGGTCACATGACGCAGTTTACTGAACAGTCTCCTTTTCTTATTTTAGCCACAGACGATAAGTCAGACGTTAAAGACAGACTAAAACAATCTTCTCCCGGCGACTTTCCGGTAGCAAAAATTATCATCGCCTTTGGCGAGGGAATGACTTTCTCTTATGTCTGCCATTATAGTCTGCCTTTCTTGTCTGTGACCATTAATCTTTCCTGCCTTTTCCGCCTGTCTTTCCCGTCCGTGGCCATTAACTCTTTTCTTATTTCAGCCACCCGCTTGGTTACACTTAAAAAGGGTGTCTTCGCCGCCAGGCGAGGTCAGCTTTCTTGTTCAGTCCTTTACGGAAAAATTTCTACAAGTCCCTGCGCGGACCAGCACTCAACTGGGGCCCGCATTATCTCTTCTATCTTCAATTCCAGCATTCCAGCATTGTCTTTATTGTCCCAGCATTTCTTATATTTTTATTAAATGTCGATGTATATAAGATTATTTTTTTGCAGGATCAATTTTCAATTTTTGTCACAGATCAACCCTTTGGTATGGTCAGGATTTCTTTTGAAAAGGCCTTGGAGATTGATCCGGGATATTTGCCGGCTCTGCGAAATTTATGAACTGTTATGAAGCCAGTCCAGAATTTTAAGTATTAGCTTATAGGGGCAATGAAAAAGGTTCTCAGCCTCCCGGTACCTATCTTTTACCAGAACTTTGCTTATTCGCTGGTTGTCAAAGCATAGAAATGTTATGCAATAAGCATGCACCATCCCTGAGATATGTGCCGGGCAGGCAGGCGGGGGGCTTGTTATTCATAGCCCCCAACTGGGTGAATAAGAATACTGATACCTCTTCCTCCTGCTCTTATCTCTACGGACCCTGCCTCTATCAATGTGTTGAAAAAGTCCCTATCAGGCAGGCTGTTCAAAAATTCCAAGTGCAAGGAGCAAAAAAAGTTCAAGGTCGCGGCGTATTTAGCAGGTGCGAGTTTGAACTTTTTGTAGCGACACAGCAATTGGGAGATTTTCAACAGCCTGCCAGGCCTTCTTAGGCCGGGTGGGAGGTATTCTTTTTTTACATGCAAGTTCGCTTAAGCCGGAAGAACCTTAACTTTTCGAGTCGATAGCTATGAATTAAGTTCAAATAAAATCTTTAAAGACCGATTAATTTCCTGTACTTTATCTGTTGACAATTTTCCCCGAATTTTGACCAATCTATGACGAAGGTCTATTGGACGTGTCTGCAAGCAGTCTGCTATCGATTTTTTTGATAAATCATTGTCGGATGAAGGATAAATTTCAACATTGGTTTGTATTTGAGCTTTTTTGGGAGTCCATTCAGTAATTGGAACAACTTGGATAACAGGAACCCTTTCATTATAAATATCATTAGTCACAATTATACATGGTCTAATTTTTCCTGTTTCTGAACCTTTTGTCGGATCGAGATTGACGTCAACAATCATACCTCTTTTCAGCGTTGTCATTTCGGCCATCCGCTTAATGCAGTTTCGGTCAATTCTTTTAGATCATTATTTTCAGAATAGATTTCAGAATATAACTCAGCGGATTTTCGTAGATTTTCAAGTTCCATTTCTTTCTTGAAATGTTCTATAGCTGTGCGAAGCATAGAGCTTTTATCCTTAAATCCATAGGCTTTAAAATTATTCAAAAATTGTGCTTGCGATTCTTCAACGCTGAATTTTGCCTGTAACATACAGTTTCCTTTTTGGTGCTTAAGTTGGGCCTCAATATACAGGCCTATCATAAGGCCTAACCCATTAAAGGTCAATTAAATTGTTTGTATCTGTTTAGCGCTTTTAAGGAAAGCAGGGGACAGGCACTCCGGGACCCACTTGATCATCAATTTGTGCTCAAAATGACTCATTTTTAGGACAAGTGGGTCCCGGAAGAGCCAGTCCCCGTGCCACATCCAAAGCGCTAAACAGATACAATTGTTTGAAGTTCTCCGCCCCGGCGGGGAGAATGTTATTCATAGCCCCCAACTCGGGGGATATGAATATTATATCTCTTCCTCATGCTTTCTCTTTCTCATGCCTTGCTCTGCCTGCCCAGTGAAATAGACGCAGACTCAGTGTAGCGGATTTCACCGGGGCGACTCAAGGCCAGCTTCAGGCCGGGTATGATATATTTTTTTCTTTACATGCAAGTTCGCTTAAACCGGAAGAACCTCCGGAAATTATGTGATATACTGAGGCTGATTATCTCTAATAAACATGGCTATTCTGGGCATAATGAACCTCCATGAAGGCTTGTGGTTGCAGGATTTATGGGAATGTAGCGAAATATGCAGATAAAATCGACTTAATCCCCTTATGTTCTGTTGACTTTGTACCTGGGCAGGTAATTATTGCCGCAGGCT
This sequence comes from Desulfonatronovibrio magnus, assembly GCF_000934755.1. Classification (NCBI taxonomy): domain Bacteria; kingdom Pseudomonadati; phylum Thermodesulfobacteriota; class Desulfovibrionia; order Desulfovibrionales; family Desulfonatronovibrionaceae; genus Desulfonatronovibrio; species Desulfonatronovibrio magnus. Next base: position 1,659 of record NZ_JYNP01000114.1, on the reverse strand, counting down.
GTACCAGACTCCGCGACCGCTGCCATGCTGGTTCAGGGTACCGCGCTTGACCAGGGCGCGGAAATGTTGTTTGAGGGTATTGCGGTTTGCGCTGGTCAGCCGGATGACTTCGCCCATGGTAACTCGGCCATGTTCCCGCACGAATTCAACGATTTTCAGTGAAAGTTCGGGCAGAGCAGCCAGTACAATCTTTTCACGTTCAACTTTTCTTTCCAGTCGGCGGACCTGCTCGGTCAGGGAACGCAGGAAGAAGAGCAGCCACGGCTGCCAGTCCGGTGTTTCAGTGCGGATTGTAGCCTGGGTCTGCCGCAGGACCAGGTAGTAGGCTTCCTTGTTTTGTTCGACCACGCTTTCCAGTGAACTGTATGGCACATAGACATAACCGGCCTGCAGAAGCAGGAGAGTTGTGAGCACCCTGGAAAGCCGTCCGTTACCGTCCTGAAAGGGATGTATCTCCAGGAACACTACTGTGAAGACGGCGATGACCAGAAGTGGATGCAGGCGAGCCGCCTCGTGCTTCCGGTTCACCCAGGCCACCAGATCCGTCATCAGGCGGGGTGTGTCAAAAGGTGTGGCAGTCTGGAAGACAACGCCGATCTGCTTCCCGTTTTCATCAAAGGCGGCGACATGGTTGGGATGGGTCTTGTAGCTGCCGCGATGCCGGGCGTCTTTCTCGCTGTGGCGCAGGAGGGTCTGGTGTAACTGCTTGATGTGGTTCTCGGTAAGCGGTATTTCCTGCCAGAATGAAAAAACCAGGTTCATCAGCTCAGAGTAGCCAGCTACTCCCTGCTCATCACGGGTGGCCAGGGACGTAACCTCCAAGTTCGAGAGCAGTTGTTCCACTTCCCGGTCGGATAGTTTGCTGCCCTCAATACGAGTGGATGAACCGATGCTTTCGATGGTGGCCACCCGCTGCAGGGCCGCCAGGCGCTCTGGGGCAAGTGCACCCAGAGCGCGCCAGGCACCTTTGAACTCGTCGACTCCGGCGATGAGAGTCAGGATCTCCTGGTTGATATGGATGGTGTCGGTGCGCAACATAATCCAAAAATACACCCATTTACACCCAATTGCAAGTAAACTGTCTGTTTCCTTTGCGATTCAACTTAAGCAACATAATGTCCCCTTGTGTTCCCGTGGCCAATAAATCTTTTCTTATTTCAGCTACAGACGATAAGTCAGACATTGAAGACAGACTAAAACATTTTCTCCCAGCAACTTGCTGGTAGAAAAAATTGTCATCGCCTTTGGCGAGGCAAGCTTTCCTGTAAAGAAGTCCTTCACAGAAAAAAATTCTTCGTCTGCCTTTATAGTCCCTGCCCGGTTAAATAACGCTTCGCGTTCCAGCTGCGCTGGATTTAACTCCCATTAAAAGGCCCTCTGTCAAGAGACAATACTCTCCTGTTGCAAGAAATTTTGGTTTTCTTGCTGAGGACGCGTTAGCACTTGGCCGACGAGCCGCTTAGCCGATCTTTGACATATTCCTGTTATTTCTTTTTACTGGTTGCAGCTCTTAATATGACTGCACCAAACACCCATCAGGATCTAGGCATAGTCCAGTCAGTAAATGTCTAGACAAGCCCCATTCGTCATGTCGACGACCCAGAAAATCTTCAGTTCCATGGCATGTCCAATTGTTCAGGGTTCATGGTTAAAACCAGT
>NZ_JYNP01000113.1 GCF_000934755.1 Desulfonatronovibrio magnus | reverse complement strand
CTTTCTGCTGCACCTGTCTCGTATACAAACTGCCTGTACTTGCGAACTATCTCCTTGGGGTCAAACTCATTCCATTCCTTCATTCCAAAATCTATGGACAGCAAATTATTCCTGTTCCCGGTCTGGGTATGGTAGCCAAGGGAACACCAGCGGTAGTCTTCCGGTTTTTTTACTATGCCTGCTCTTACCGGATTCAGGTCCACATAAGCCAGAAGATTAACCAGGCTCAAACCATCCTGGACAATCATACTTTTAAACCTATCCCCCCAGAAGAAGCCCCTGCGGTTATACTTCTTATTGAAATACCTGGTAAATCCCTGCTTGATGTCCTTCACATAAGCCCCCAGGTTGGTCAGCCTCTTACGGTAATCAGAAACAAGCACCCCGGTCACATTAAGCTCATCTCCATAATACTTCTGCAGCCTTTCCTTGATTTCATCATCTGTCGGATCAGATTCAGGATACATGCGGATTACCAGGTGGAAATGGTTGCCTAAGAGTGCGAATCCCAGCACATCCACAAAGTAGAGTTGTGACAGTTTCTTGATCAGGCCCAGCAGAAAGTCATTGTCTTTGTCCTTGATGGGCAAGCCCTGCAAGGCGGTTCTTGATATTATATGGTAGACTGTAGGCTGATTATCCCTAATAAATCTGGCTATTCTTGGCATGGTGAACCTCCATGAATGCTTGTGGTTGCTGGGTTGAAGGGAATGTAGCGGAATTTGGAAGAAGATGCAACTCAAAGAACCTGTCCCTTTTGTCTTTGATTTTTGAAGCCCTTTGTCTGGAAATAAGCTGGGCATAAGCAAGTCCCAGAGCATCGGCCTTACGCAGTTCAAGCAGACCCTCATCTGATATCTGCCCCAATGCTTTGTTGTCAACGCCGTATAAACCATCAAGCTTGTGATTCTTGGAATGGATGTTTAATACCAAAGGAAAAGGCTGTATAAGTTCATATTTGCTTAGTGCCTGGCAGGACTTAGCTGTAGCTGTGCGGCTTTGTTCCAGAATAAGCAGAAAGTTCATTTTGTCGCGGGTTTGCTTGGTCAGTTTACCGTTTTCATCAAAAAGAGGTATGCCTTCCTCTTTATCTGTAATCTGCTCATTTCCCTCAAGAACACAAAGTATGGGCTGTTTGTTCTGGTTGTACGCCACCTGAAAAGGATATCCTTTAAGGGCATAGGGAATATAACTGCCTGTCCACTTGCCATCTGCATCTACAAAAAGATTGTTGTCAGGTTCATAGCCCAGAACTGCGTAGGGCATAAAAGATTCATTTCTTTTGGTGAATACAATGGGCATTTCACTGGCAGCACTGAAAAAATCAACATTAAATAACGGAACCAAAGCTGAACCACGGACAAACTCATAGTCAGTTACGGGTTTCCAGCGCTTATCTTTATGTGTTTTCGGGGTTACCGGAATCAGTTTGGGCATAATGTGCGTAGAATTTCCTTAGACCTTCATCAAGGTCGGTTTTGTGTTTCCAGCCAAGGCTGTGCAGCTTGGAGACATCGGTAAGTTTCCTTGGTGTACCGTCTGGCTTGTCTTTATTGAAGACCAGCTCGCCTGTAAAGCCAACTATTTCTTTTACCTTTCGGGCCAGCTCACCAATGGATATTTCCACTCCGCTGCCTATGTTTATATGCGTATTGCGGATTTCTTTCATGTCCCTGGTTAGATCCGGAAAATCAATATTCTTCATGATAAACACGCAGGCCTCGGCCATATCTTCGCTCCACAGGAATTCTCTTTTGGGCTTGCCTGTACCCCAGATTTCAACGCTATTCTTTGTCACGCCGAACCTGTCTAAAATCTCCATGGCCTTATCTTTAGTCTCAACCTGCAGATCATCCAGAACATCCTGCCACTTATCCTGTTCCATAAGTTTAGCCAGATGTACTTTACGCATCATGGCCGGCAGCACATGGGCTTTTTCCAGGTCAAAGTTATCCCCTGGTCCGTAGAGGTTGGTAGGCATAACCGAGATATAGTTTGTCCCGTACTGCAGATTAAAGCTCTCACACATCTTAAGCCCTGCAATTTTTGCAATAGCATACGGCTCGTTGGTATATTCCAGTGGGGAAGTAAGCAGATGGTCTTCTTTCATAGGCTGGGGGCAGTCTCTGGGGTATATGCATGTACTGCCCAGGTACAAGAGTTTCTTTACCTTGGACAAATAGCTAGAATTTATAACATTGCTGGTAATACAAAGATTATCATAAATAAACTCAGCTCTGTAGGTGTTATTAGCCATTATCCCGCCCACCTTGGCTGCGGCCAGAAATACGTATTCTGGCTTTACCTTTTGAAAAAGCCAGGCTACTTGCAGTTGGTCTCTTAAGTCTACCTGGTAGGTATTAAATGGCAGATCAGGTTGCCTGTGCTGGTAAGTGCCGATTATGTTGACATAACCATTGGTTTGCAGTGCTCTGGATAAGGCGCTGCCTACCAGACCGGATATACCAGCTATGAGTATTGTGCTGTTTTTAAGCATAAAAATTTTAACCACAGAGGCACAGAGAACACAGAGTTAAGAGTTAAGAGAAAAAGGTTTTATTCTTCTCAGTGTCCTCTGCGTCTCTGTGGTGGGAAATATCTTTTCTTTTATTAATCACAGAGGCACAGAGAACACAGAGTTAAGAGAAAAAGGTTTTATTCTTCTCAGTGTCCTCGGCGTCTCTGTGGTGGGAAATATCTTTTCTTTTATTAACCACAGAGGCACAGAGTTAAGAGTTAAGAGAAATCAGGCTTTATTCTTCTCAGTGTCCTCAGCGTCTCTGTGGTGAGCAATATTCTTTGGCTTCACTCATGAAAATTACAAACCTCATAACCATGGTCATTACAAAGCTTATCCCGCCTGGCCTGATCCAGATCGTGGCGGACCATCTCTTTTACCATCTCAGTAAAGCTTATCTCAGGAACCCAGCCAAGTTTCTGTTTGGCCTTGGTTGGATCACCCAGCAGGGTTTCTACTTCTGTTGGTCTGAAATATCTGGGATCAACCCGAACAACCACATCGCCGGGAGCGATGTTTCGTGAGTCGTGAGCCGTGAGTCGTGAATCGTCTTTTTCTTTACTATTTACGCCTAACGTCTCACGCTTTACGCCATCTACGCCTGACGCCTTACGCTTTACGCTCTCCACAATACCCACCTCATCCACACCTATACCCTGCCATGTCAGATGCATATCCAGCTCAGCAAAAGCCAGCTCACAAAACTCACGTACGCTGTGCTGCTCTCCTGTGGCTATTACAAAATCCTCTGGTGCATCCTGCTGGAGCATAAGCCATTGCATGCGTACAAAGTCCCTGGCGTGTCCCCAGTCTCGTTTTGCATCTAAGTTGCCCAGGTAAAGTGTATCCTGCAGGCCTAATGCAATTCTGGCCGCAGCTCTGGTAATCTTGCGGGTGACAAAGGTTTCGCCTCTAATTGGTGACTCATGGTTGAACAATATGCCGTTACAGGCATACATTCCGTAGGCTTCCCGGTAATTAACCGTTATCCAGTAGCCGTACAGCTTGGCTGCTGCGTAGGGTGATCTTGGATAAAATGGCGTATTCTCAGTCTGGGGTGTCTCAACAACCTTACCGTAGAGCTCAGATGTAGAAGCCTGATAAAACCTGGTCTTATCTGTCAGGCCCAAAAGCCTTATAGCCTCAAGTATTCTAAGTGTACCCAGGGCATCTGCATTGGCTGTATACTCGGCAGTCTCAAAAGATACCTGCACATGGGATTGGGCGGCCAGGTTGTATATCTCATCAGGTTGTACTTCCTGGATTATCCGAATCAGGTTGGTGGCATCTGTCAAGTCGCCGTAATGCAGGATGAAGTTTCTGTTTTCAGTATGCGGGTCCTGATACAGGTGATCAATACGGTCTGTATTGAAACTGGAGGCCCTACGCTTGATACCGTGGACTATGTAGTTCTTGTGCAGGAGCAGTTCTGCCAGGTATGCTCCGTCTTGGCCTGTTATGCCGGTGATTAGGGCTTTTTTAGTCATAAAATAAGTTGGAAATTAAACTGTTTCAAACTGCATTGTAGAAAGATTTTTTTTGTCTGTTTTTTTCGAAATATTAAGGATTTCCATACCAACCACTTGGTTGTTGGCGTCAAAGTCCAGTATTACACCGGGTTGAACTTCCTCTGATTCAACAATCTTGTTCTCGTCAAGTCGAAAATAAAGTGCATCAGTTTCTTTATCTACTCTAATTCTCATTGCCCTGTTCTCCTTAATCGGCGATCAAAAAAAGCTGTTATCCTCCGGGGTGGATCACTTTTAATGTTTATGACGACCCTGAGCCAGCGGCCGCCATTGACATTAAACAACTTAAGATAGTGCTTTGTTCCGTCTTTTCGTTCTTCAGTTTTATCAGGAATTGTCATGGTTTTATCAACCATTTCCATTGAAATTTCCCGCTCTTTAAGCATCTCTGTGAAATGTTTTGTATCAATCATATCATTACTAAAAAAATTGAAGGATATAGTCGAAGGCTATCCGTATAAATTTCATTGCCATGTCGTGCAATAGATACTGATATAATAGGCTTTTTGGAGGCAGGCAAGGGGAAATTGAATGCCCAGGCTACGGAGCACCCAATCGCTTCATGGAATACAACCCCTCCCCCCCGCCAATAGGCGTAAATTTCCTTGTATCCTTGGACCCAAGCAGATGCTTAACCTGGTCAAATACCTCCTGAACAAAGTCTTTCCCCCCGATCACACCTGAGTCTGTAAAATACCGGCATCTGTACCTGAACCGGTCAGTCCTGGATATTTTGTAGCCTTTCTTTCTGGCTTTTTCCACGATCTTTGGATCAATTCCTCTTTTCAAGCTCTTCACTGTCCCCTGTCCCCTGACTCCTGATACCTTCTTCACTGTCCCCTGTCCCCTGACTCCTGATACCTTCTTCAACGGGCGGTTCTGGATATAACATGGTATACTGTAGGTTGGTTTTCACGAATAAATCTGGCTATTCTGGGCATGGTAGAACCTCCATGAATTACTGTCCTTGTAGATCCTTAACGAATGTAGCGAAACATGGCAAAACAGTCAATCTAAGAACCTGTCCCCTTTCTCTTCTAAATGAGAGAAGAAGGATAACCTCTGATACGGCCTTGCGCCTGAGCAGGTACTTTGGAACCTCAGCGGAATTCTGGATGAACCTTCAGCAGGCTTATGATCTGAAGATAGCCAGGGAAAGTACATGGTCGGACATTGAAGTGGCTGTCAGACCTCTGTGTGTGAATGCATAAAAAAAGCCCACCAGCTCAAAGCCAGCACCCCTCAAAAAAACAACCACCAAACAATAAAGCCAATAAACAATATAACCAGAATCAGACAGCCCCGTGGTGGCTCAACTTGATCTTCCTGCTGTCTATTCTTTTTGTACTGTGGTTTTATGTTACCAAAGCGATCAAAGTAATGCCTCACTGGTCCATATTTGGCTTCGATCCTGCGCCACCTCTGGTATTGTACCGTACGCACTGCCTTGTATACATTCATTGCGTGATCTTCGGATAAGTTCTCATAATCCGAATCAAAAGTATTATAGAAATCATCTAAAGCTTTCCGCAGTGCCGGTCCTTCTGTGTCATCAGGTCCAAGCTCCCGGTCCAGCCTTGCAAAACAACGCATTAAATGTTTTTTGCATCTTTCCAGTCTGGGTAATTGATTATCTGTATGAAGGTATCAGATACTGGTTTAAGGCGGTTGTTGGCTCTCTTGGTGTGGTGAACTGCTTCTGTTTTGTTCATAATGAAAAAAACCAGCAAGTTGTCCCTGCTGGCGATCAATAATCAACTGAAGATTTTATCAATCTCAACATCAGTAAAACCCAGTTGCCTGAAAATTCGGATTACATAAGGCGGTGACATTTCCCCTGCTCCCATATCAATTGGGGCAGTATGCTTTTTTCCCTGGACTACTCTAATGAATATTCTGTGGTCGCCTTTGCCTTCCCGATAAAACTCGCAGCCATTCTTTTTTATGATTTTGATTAGTTGTTTGGGCTTGAGAGAAGGGATAGATTTAGGCATGAACAGCTCTTAATTCGAAGGTTGTTGTATCCTCAGCGTCAGCATTTTCTATGGTTAGAAATTCATGTAGTTCCCGAATCGGTATCGGCCCACTATAAACATTTTCATCTTCAGCAAGCACCTCTTCAAAAGATTCTATCGCTTCTTTTAATTTTGATGCAGCCTCATCTTTGCTGGTTCCCTGTCCAACAAGACCATTCTCAAGACAAAGAGCTACCCAGTATTTATCACTTTTCCTGAATATAAATGAATACATGGTTGACCTCCATAGTTGTTGCCATTGCTTACTATTTTTTAGATCATCCCAAGCCACTTGGCAAGCACCAACAAAAAAAGCCCACCAGCATAAGCCAGTGGGCAAGATATAAAAAAAGCCAGCAAGGTTATTTACTTAACCCCGCCAAGCCTCTTAATCAGCGGCAAAGTACCACCTATAAACCCATCCAGCCTTACCTTAAGCTCATTAACTGTTTCCTCTCCGTGCTTCAAAGGCTGGCCGTCTTTAAGCAGTGATTTATTCAGACCCCGTAACCTTGCCTCTACCCCTGCTGGGATATCCTCGTTCTTGCTGTGTGCATCAATAGCCATCCACTGGATCTCGTCTAAATTAATGCCAGTACCGATACCTGGTAGAGCCAGATATCTGTACGGTGCGCCACGGGATACCAGTTCTGAAAGAGTTTGATTGAAGTTTATGGCTGGTTTTTTGTTTGCGTTTTGGACATAGAAGCCAACAGCACCACCGTGTGCCAGTAGAGTCAAAGACTGCAGAAGCGATCCCAGATTTAGATCAGGCAAGGCTTTATTCAAACCAGCATTTTTAACTGGGCCTATATTAAGTTTGTCCCAGTCTTTTCATTGAATACAAACCCTCCACCCCACCAACCGGAGTAAATTTCCTTGTATCCTTGGACCCCAGCAAATGCTTAACCTGATCAAATATTTACCCCGTAAAATTTCTTTTCATTTTACTGGGGCCTCCTGCACAAAGTCCTTCCCGCCGATCACCCCGGAATCAGTAAAATACCGGCATCTGTATCTGAACCTCTCAGCTCTGGATATCTTGTAGCCTTTCTTTTTGGCTTTTTCCACGATCTTTTTGTCCATTACCTTGCCTTTCCCGGCATCCACACTTTGTGTAGTGTAGGGATTAGTTGAGTGCTGCTTTGTCTACCAACTCTGTGAATTCATCCAAGGAGTCTGTCCTGATGATCTTTCGGGTTAAAGCCCTGAGATTCTCTACGGATTGAATGGACTTAATTTTAACCTGGAGCATGCCAGGTATTGGGCCATATACTTCTGTTGCAAGGTCTATCAAGGTTTCCTGGGTGGCTTCAAGTTTGCCCTTAACTATGCCCTGCTGCTCACCGATAATAAGCCCTTCATGCTTACCCTGCCTAAGCCACTGATCAGCTAAAGTTTCCATTATCTTTTCACCTCCCTCTGGAA
>NZ_JYNP01000112.1 GCF_000934755.1 Desulfonatronovibrio magnus | reverse complement strand
AAGGCCCCTGGCAATGACCCTAAAGCCTTCCGGGTGTTTGTTGTTGTCAGCCGCCAGGTACTTCTTGATTCGCGTTTTTCCACTGCTATCTGCGCTCCTGTTTATTCAGCTTGCCATGGGCTTTCCACCCAGGTCCACATAGGAATAGAAAATGGACTGAAACATGAGAGCAGTATCCATTGTGATGAGCTGGTCAGTATTCCCAAACGCATGCTTAGCGACTTTATCGGATCACTGAACCTGGAGCAGATGAAAAAACTTGATCAGGCACTGGCCATTGCTCTTGAACTGGACTAAACGAAAAGGTGTTCCTGGTTCTGCGGCTGCGCCGCTGTTCCTGGTTCTTCGTTCTTAGTTCCTGGTTAACGAAGAACGAAGAACTAAGAACGAGGAACAATCTATTCTGGCAGCACGGTCTGCTCATATTCCACCCTCTCCATACCGGGATAACTTTTCCTTAGCCGTGAAACCAATCTTCTTTTTCGGCTGGGCTTCGTCGGCCAGAAGCTGTTCCAGGGTTTAAAAAACGATCTGGAACCTCCCGTCTGTCTCCTGCCGCAACCCCTCAATTTCCCGACGCAGGTCAGCGCTGTAGAGGACAGCAAAGACACTTCCAATTCAATAAAGGCCATTGAGGGATATTTGGATCGCCACCTCTTTTTAAGGTCACAAATTGTGACCTTAAATTCATAGTTCCCTGATTTGAGGTATCAGACGCGTTCCTGGTTATTACAACGACCAAATATATAAAACATACCCCCTCAAATTACCAGCCATAGCGCTAACAGTAATGCTTTTCTAAATATCCAACAATCTGCTCTGACGGCCTTGGCCATTCTGCAGGCCTTGGAGTATAGCGTATAGCCATGTCCAGAAAAGAATTCAGATTATGATTATCATAACCCCACAAAACAGCATTTTTTCCAATACCGTCGGAACGTTCTGTTTTTCAGCGAAGTATCAGGCATGGCTTGTCAAGATAAGCGCATTCCTCCTGGATACTTCCCCCGTCAGACAAAACCATTGAGGCATTGCGCATCAGAGCAGAAAAACTGACCTAATCCTGCATTCCAATTACTTCAACATTCGTTTCCAGTCTGTTTTTGAGTCCGAACTTTTCCAGATATCTTCGAGTTGGTTTATGCACGGCAAACACCACATTCATATCCCGGGCAACCCTGTTCAAGAGATTTACAACAGACAACAAATTAGACTTCCTGGTGATGGTTTCAAAACGATGGCAGGCAGCGAGTGCATAAGGAGCAGATGGTATCTTAACCTCAGTCTTTTGTTCAGAGGATAGCCGCAGGGCATCCACAACAGTATTACCTTCAATACCTTCAACCATGCCACGCACCTTCATTTTTTTTAAATTTTCCATGGCTTCCAGAGAAGGAGCAAACAAGATATCGCATCGATTCATACAGTAAACCCTGATGATTTCTTCAGGAAAAGGATGCAAAAAACTGTAGCTGCGCAGCCCCGCTTCAATATGTGCAACATCTAAACCGGCAGCTTTTGCCATTTTCAGACCGAGCAAAGTGCTCAGAGTGTCACCATGAACAAGACATATGCCTTGTCCTGGAAAAACTTTCTCCTTTAACCATTTCTTCTGGAAAACACTACTCATGCCGAGACTAAACATCCATTTTGCAGCAGATATCATGGTGGTGACATCTCGCCCCTCTTTGTTCAGGCAAATATCCGGTTCTCTGATATTGAAACCTTTGCGCAAGGTAGAGGTAAATTCAGCATGCTGGCCACTGTCAATGTATCTGTAGGGAATGTCCTTTTTATCCATAACAGCCATCACAGGGGCCATTTTTATGAATTGCGCTTTTGTTCCTATAAAGAAGTGAATCACGACATATGCCTCACAAGTGCGAATACTGCCGATCGTTTAAACTGGATTGTTCTTTAACCTTGTCTTTCTTGCCAAACCTGCAATGTATTCAACAAGAACTTTCAAACCAAAAATGGACATCCCAAAAAGTATTGGCCTTAAGGGAACTGAATAACGCGGAAAAGGTGCGCCAATCATATGCACTGCTGTGAAGTAAATCAAAAGAAGAGCGCACAGCTGGACTGCTGTCTGATCATATCGTAACTCAGGGGATCCCCTTCTAGGCGCAAGCCAGACAGCAATAGAACCTCCAGCAGCCAGCAAAATGACTAATGGATGAAGAAAAATCATTATGATACGAGTGACGATGAATTCACTTTTGGTATCATAAGGTGTTGAAGCTACAGGATATACAAAAACATCGCCTTGACCCTGAACAATGCTCCAAGACCAGAAGGCATTGGGCTTGTCAATAATAAACCATTTCAAATGTCTTCCAGGTTCTTCCTTAAAACGTCTTAGAATTTCTCTTAAAACCGAACCTGTGCTTTTGCTGATTTCAGAGGAATCCGGATCAAACCGATAAGGAAATCCATAGCTATGAGGCACGCCTTCATAAGTGAAATCTGGATACATACCATGATGAAGGAAATTAATTGTCAGCCGATCATCACTGAATTTGTCGAGGGTTACGATATTACGGGCTACCCAAGGTCCAAATGCCAGCAAAAATCCGAGCAGAAGAAAGAGAAATTGCTGGGTTCCTCTTTTCCAGCCTGCTTTTGCAAGAAAAAGGATTAAGAGAAAGAGTGGGAAGTACTGCACAACAGGACGCACCAGACATGCAAGCCCAAGTATTAATCCCGGTAAAAACAGCCAGGCTACATGTTGCTTTTTCAAAGCTAAAATCATGCAAAGCAAGAACACAATTATTAGAAAGCTGAACAGCGTTTCAGTAAGGACGTAACTGTTCATAGCAATAAGATGAGGGCTAAAGGCTGTTAGTAAAGCGGCACCAATAGCCCAGTAAAAATTACCCAGCATGATACGAAAAAGATAGAATGAAGCCAGCAAAGTTAGCATGCTGACCAAGACTTGAGACAAGAGTACTTTGTCAAGAAAATCTAATGTTGGAGGTCCGTCAATAAAAGATAGCAGAAAGAGAGGATACCCTGGGGTACGGATTGCGTCAGGTCTGATTTTATCAGCATCAACATCAAAACAGTGACGGGAATAAACATTATTATACTTCATATTGTATGCATAGCAGAAGTAGTCTCCAGCGTCTGATCTTAATGGTGCAATGACTCCAGTTTCACTGACGGAAACTAATCGCAAATGCAATCCTGCGAGCATGACCAGGATCACAATCAACCACCCAAGACATTCAACTATTTTCCTGTTATTCATAAAAGTAACCTCATGTCATTTCCAGTCTGAAGGTGGTTTCTCAGGAAAAACAACGTATTTTCTCACCAAAAAATTGAGAACAACAACCAAACCGGAAGCAATCATCTTAGCCAGCAATACTCCTGTACCCCAGGCAGACAAAGCCATGGTAATGCTCATGTCAATAAGAGCTATGCCTGTAACCGCACTGAAATAAACTGCCTGTTCTGTCCAGGAGCCCCAGCGGATATTTTTTCTGAATAATAAATGCACGCACAGCCAATAGTTAAAGGCTGCAGCACCATAGAATGCTGCAAGGGCTGAAAGGCTGACAGGGAATAAATTAATCAGGAGCATGAATATTACAAGGTTAAATAGTGCGGCAAAACTTCCTATAAAAATATAAATTATAAACTGCACAGGCAGGGGGGAACTGTGAGCTCCGTAATGCAAAATGCAATACAGAGCACGGAGACCATCCTTCCAGTTGATCTTTTTACCCTCAGCATAAGTTCTGCCGTCATATGAAATTGGTGCTTCATAAACCCGACAGCGCAACTCAGATACCTTGGCAACTATTTCAGGCTCAAACCCGAAACGATTTTCCGCAATCTGAATTGATTGGATAATTTCTTTCCGGAAAATTTTATAGCATGTTTCCATGTCAGTAAGTCCCAGATCACTGAACATATTGGATAAAAAAGTCAGTGAACGATTCATCAGGCTATGCCAGAAGTACAATATCCTTCTTTCTCCTGAGTAAAGATATCGTGATCCAAAGACTACATCCGCTCTTCCTTCAACCAAAGGTATTATAAGCCTTCGAAGATCTTTCGGGTTATACTCCAGATCAGCATCCTGAATCCCGATAAAATCACCTGTTGCATGGGAAAAACCAGTTTTTAAAGCAGCCCCCTTGCCCTGATTTACTGAATGACGAATAACCTTAATATTGTTGTGAGTTCTGGCCAAATCTTGAGCAATTTGAAAACTTGCATCATCAGAACAGTCATCAACAATTATCAGCTCAAGTTCAAGATAATCATCTGATATGCTTTGAACTCTCTCAATGCAGGCTTTCAGTGTGTTCTCCTCATTGTAACACGGGATAACCAGGGATAGCTTAACAGGCTTGGTGTATGTATTATTTGTGAGCATATCAAAATTCGCTGACTGTCATTGTACTTTGTGGGCCAGGCAGGGGCCAGGTCTCTGAGACCAGCAAGTGTCTCTGATCAAGGGATAAGAAATTAACTTCCGTAACCAGCCTCTTTTTCTTTGGCGGTAAAACCAATTTTCTTCTTAGGTTTGGCATCTTCAGCTAAGAGATGATCCAGGGTTTCAAATAAAACTCGGAACTTTCCCTCGGTTTCCTTGCGCAGACTTTCTATTTCATTACGCAATTCCTCGTTATCCAGCACCAGATGTCTTAATTTTGTAAAAGCCCGCATGATCTGGATATTAACCTGGATTGCCTGGTCGCTGTTTAATACGCTTGAAAGCATGGCCACACCCTGCTCGGTAAAGGCAAAAGGCATCTTGCGAATTCCGCCCCATCTTGATGTCACAAATTGTGATTTCAAGTTTTCCCATTCTTCCCTGGTAATCTGGAACATGAAATCAGATGGGAAGCGCTTTAAATTTCGCTTGACAGCCTGCATCAGGACTCGGTGTTCTACTCCGTATAGTTCAGAGAGGTCATTACCCAACAGAACTTTATGCCCACGAATTACCAGGATTCGTCCCGCAATCACTTCAGGGACGTAAATATTTTTCTCTGTCATTGCTCATTACTCTGTATGCTTCTGTAACGGAACCATTGAGGTCTGACCCAGGGCTGCTCACGTAACCATTTCATATCATAGACGATACGCTGCAATTTTCATTGAAGGTATGCTAAAATTATATAGTTAACTGATATTGTTATCTTGAGAGTTCAAAGTTCCTGGTTCTTAGTTCTTGGTTGTAAGAAATAAAGTCAATAAATTTGGATAGATACCTGGTCTGGACCGAAAGATATTTTGATTTGCCAAAAAAGCCAATAAAAACAAAATATTACAAAAAAACTTTTTACTGTCCAGTTAACGAAGAACGAAGAACTAAGAACGAGGAACAATTTATGCTAGCAGCAAGGGCTGTTTATTTTCCACCCTCTCCAAATTGGGATAACTTTTCCTTAGCCGTGAAACCAATCTTCTTTTTCGGCTGGGCTTCTTCGGCCAGAAGCTGCTCCAGGGTCTGAAAAACGATCCGGAACTTCCCGTCGGTTTCCTCACGCAACTCCTCAATTTCCCTGCGCAGATCGGCGTTGTCCAGGATAATCTGCTTGATCCGAGTGAACGCTCGCATGATCTGGATGTTGATTTGTATTGCTCTCTTACTGCGAAGAACGCTTGAGAGCATGGCTACGCCCTGTTCAGTGAAAGCCATTGGTGGGTGCCGTAACCCCATCTTATCCACATTGGATATCACAAATTGTGATCTCCAATTATCAAGCTCCTGTTTTGACAATTCAAACATGAAATCGTCCGGAAAACGGTCAATATTCCTGCGAACTGCCTGCTTCAGCATTCTGGTTTCAACACCGTAGAGCTCAGCCAGATCACGATCCAGCATAACCTTTTGTCCACGGATATGATGGATCATGTCGGTGATGTTCTCTATTGGTATAATATCGCTCATGTAGTCAGTCCTTTCTCCCAACTTGAGGTCGCAAATTGCGATCTCAAGCTTATAATTCCCTGATTTGAGGTATCAGACGGGGAGCATTACAAGTTTTTTGAAAATGGATGGGGACAGTCCCGAAGCCAGGGACAGTCGCCCTCCGGGCTGTAAGCCTCCGGGCAGGAAGCCGTGCCATGCTGTAGTTTATAGCTTTTTACACAAAGATTGCCTTAACACACCCTATTCATATTTTGTTTCAAAAAACTCGTAATGCTTCCAATCAAACACGATCCTGGTTCTGCGGCTTCGCTGCGGCTGCGCCGCCGTTCCTGGTTCGTCGTTCCTTGTTCTTGGTTCTTGGTTCTGCGGCTTCGCTGCGCTGCGCGCGGTTCCTGGTTCGTCGTTCCTGGTTCCTGGTTAACGAAGAACTAAGAACTGTTCTTTGTTAACGACGAACGAGAAACTATTCTCGATCAAGCATGTTCTTGAAGGAGCATATTAACTAATGTTTCTGTAGATACTCCCTGGTGTTTGGCCTTCTTCCGTACTTTTTCAAGAACAGATTCTGCTACAGGAACAAGATAAACATGACGGTTAATATCAACATTAAACTGAGCATCTTCCATATAAATTTCGTAATCAGCAGAATCATGGCTTTCCCAGAAATCTGCGGCATCAGCGATTGAATCAAAAGATAAAGGCAACTCATCTCTATATTTTTTTTTCATTTTATTTGCTTTTTGCATATATTCTCCTTTCTTTTTCAGTCATATCGCGAGCTGATATCACCAGAGCTTCATGTGTTCGCTTATATATGAAAAAAACGACAAGGTATCTGCCAGAATCTGTCCTTCCAAGAGCCCTGTACTACGCTGCGCTAGGGTTTCTGGTTCGTGGTTCCTGGTTAACGAAGAACTAAGAACGACGAACGAAGAACGACGAAGTCAGGCAGTCATTTCCAGGCGGATTCGTTCAG
The DNA here is from genome assembly GCF_000934755.1 of Desulfonatronovibrio magnus. Lineage (NCBI taxonomy): Bacteria > Pseudomonadati > Thermodesulfobacteriota > Desulfovibrionia > Desulfovibrionales > Desulfonatronovibrionaceae > Desulfonatronovibrio > Desulfonatronovibrio magnus. The sequence continues at coordinate 1,096 of NZ_JYNP01000112.1, read as the reverse complement.
CGAGCCTTGCAAGTTCAGAAGTCACAACTCAATACCCCTGGTCAGGATCGATTCCCTGACAGATGGTCGGCATGAATCCGGATCCACCAGATCGACTGTAAATTCCGGGCTAAGACCTGAAACTCTGGCTGCCGCGCGATAAAATAAAGCATCAGGTATTCCATACGCAGCCAGATCTATATCTGAATGTTCGGAAAAACCGGTATCCATGGCCAATGTGCCAAATAGAATAACTTTTTTTGCGGAATACTCCTTGCGTAAAAGCTCCGCAGCATGGTTTGCAAGCCGCATAGCCTCCTTTCTCTGTTTCTGCACTGATAAAGGATCAAGTATCTTATGTTTTGCAACACCTGACGAATAAGCAGTCCACTCTTGCCTGGTCATCTCCAAAGCTGTTTTCGTCATATTCCCTCCTTCTCAAGCAATGGGAGCTCTGCTTCTTGCATGTCCCGTGACCTGACTTTCATAAGCACCTCACGCTCCTGCACAGGCGGCTGACTGCGTTGGTTAATAAAAGAGAGCATTACGCGTTTCTGACAACCAGACAGGGGACAGTCCCGAAGCCAGGGACAGTCCCCCTCCGGGCTGTAAGCCTCCGGGCAGGAAGCCGTGCCAAGCCATGATAAAGCGCTTTTAACCCCAAAAAAGCTGTGACAAACACATCAATTTTTTCAGTTGTCAGAAACGCGTAACGCTCTCTTAATAAAGTCCTGGGTCATTCCGGGGCGGTCAAGCCAGTTGTCCCAGGCTTCACCGGCAGCTGTGATGATGCGGCAGCGCCCCATAGCTACTACAGGGAGCATTACCCGTTTGTAAACAGAACCATTTTGATGCTTGGGACAGGCACCCCGGCACTTATTTTTTATCGAGCAAGAAACAAATTAGAAAAATAAATGCCGGGAGAGCCAGTCCCTTTGCCAAGCATAAAGTTTCAGGCTTTGATCCGGTTTTGTCATTTACAAACGGGTAATGCTCCCCTACTACATCGACCCGCTTTACATGTTCTGGCAGGGCCAGGTCTTTGTCAAGAGGCACAGCCTGGGAGGGATTGTTCAAAAGCTCCTGGTTCTTGGTTTTAACGAAGAACGAAGAACGA
>NZ_JYNP01000111.1 GCF_000934755.1 Desulfonatronovibrio magnus | reverse complement strand
TCCTTTTTACCCTGAAAGGCAGCCTTGATGGTACTTATAAGCAGACTTTTGCCAAACCTGCGCGGCCGGGAAAGAAAATAATATTCTCCTTCCTGGGTCAATTGTTTGATAAAGCTGGTCTTATCAACATAATAATTATTGTTGGTAATCAGCTTCTCAAAGGTTTGAATTCCTATGGGCAGTTTTTTCATATTTTGGTCCTGGTTTGAGCAAGTTCCCAATTAGCCATTAATTTTGAACTGGCCCCAAGTGCTGGACAGTTAAGCGGCACTATTATGACATTGCTCCTGCGGTTTTCTTCAATCATCTTTACATTTCGCGTTTGACGCGAAATGTAAAGATGATTCCATGGGAATGACAAGGGTAAATGAGTATACTGCTGATTATTACTGCACAATCTTTTGTTTCACTTCATCTATGGTCTTGGTGTCTTTTATAATCTTTTTGATTTCGCTTAACCTCTCAAGGCTTTTAATTCGGCTGATTTCAGGGATCAGACGCAGACCATTTTCTCCAAAGTTAACTTCCATGAGGTCTTCAATGCCTTCTAATATCTCCTCCTGCCTGCCCAGCTGCCTGCTTTGTTGCCTTCCCTGTTGCATTCCCTGTTGCATTCCTTTTTCCATGGCTATTCTTTCTATACTTGTCACGTATTGCACTTTATTCTCCTCCTCGATTTGGCGTATATCTTCAAATATTTGTGTCTCAAGATTATCTGGTAAGCGAATCAGCCAGTCCAGAACTGAAAACAGATCCAGAATCCTCTTGCGTTCCCAGCCTCTAACAAACAGAATCCGGATGAGCCTTATCTTGGCAGCGTAGCGTTCCATTGGCTTATTTCGGGTCTGCCTTGTCAGCAGATGGGCTGCGGTTACCAGAGCAAAAGCATTGTCAGATTCCAGAAGATGCTCCAACTCAGGTTCCCAGTCCAGAAGCTTAACCACTGGAAAATCCAGTCTCATGCGGCAGCCAAAAACTTCATAACCAAAACTGTCAGGCCTCCATCCGATATTATCATCTGCCAGCACAGCAAGACTGGCCAACGGCCGGGCATAACGATCAAGCAAACGATAATGGCAGGTGAATATCCGCTGCGTAAAAAACTCTTCAGGGCCTCCCTGTACCTCAACATGAATGCTGATGAAAACTTAACACTGCCTGCAAAATTATTTTTGCAGGCGCACCATAGTAGACAGGAAATCAGGACTGAAGAGGTTGAGAATAATCATAAAGGGTTTCTGGAGCTATATCGATGTTTCCAGGCCATACAACGGTTCCATGTCTGACAGTTGCACACTCAAATATTGCCTCTTTTTGTAAAGTAATAAATGGCTTTTTCTTAAGAAAAGGCTTCATGTCGAAGAGTCGCGTTTCTCCATTTTCAAACTCCAATTTTAGTTGAAAATTATTATTTACATTCACTTTTATTACATCCAGCAATTCATTCATAGTGCACCTCTCTATTGTAGAGGGGAGATTCTAAATGGTTCTTCACCATTTACGGCAAGCTCCCAGTTAGCCATTAATTCATCATGGTGAATCTCAATCCATGCCTGTACCAGCTTAAGTTGTTTTGGAGGAAACTTACCCGCTAATATTAGACCATCTTCAATAGAAATTGCAGCCTTGTTTCCTTGATAGCGCACATGTATATGAGGGAGATTGTGCCTGAGGTTGTCCTCATAAAAAATGTAAACAATTATTCCGTAAAACATGCTTATTGTGGGCATTGGCAGTCCTTAAAGAAATTTTTCAGAATGAGCCTTTCATTGCATCAATTGATTTATTTTATGTTTAGCACTACAGCGACACTTTTTTAGCTGCAAGGGGACTGGCTCTTTTGCCGCTAGATAGTCCGGTCGTTTTAGGGTTTAAGGTCGGCAAAAGTGTCTGTCCCCGGTGCCCGTTGTTAGCGCTTGTCACTTTTTCCTCCATTCTGAGATTGTTAATACCCATTCGTTTCCCTCCATACTGCTATGAGATTTTTCAACACAGTTAGACTGTAAAATGTTCCCACCCTTAAGGCAGGAGGAAAAAAATGGGCATGTGGTGCTAAAAGTTCATCTCAAGAATTACCCAATCTCTTCATAGAAAAAACATCCTCAATTCCGCCAATGGGAGTAAATTTCCGTTCGTCCTTTGACCCCAGCAGGTGCTTTACCTGATCAAAGAGTTCCTGCACAAAGTTTTTCCCGCCAATTACCCCTGAATCGGTAAAATACCGGCACCTATACCTGAAGCGCTCGATCCTGGAAATCTTATAACCCTTCTTTCTGGCTTTCTCAACTGTCTTTTTGTCCATGACCTTACCTTTTCCAGCATCAACAGCCCCTGTCTCATATACAAACTGTCTGTATTTGCGGACAATCTCCTTGGGATCAAACTCGTTCCATTCCTTCATCCCAAAGTCTATGGACAGCAGGCCGTCTTTGTTCCCGGTCTGGGTATGATAACCTAAAGAACACCAGCGGTAATCTTCGGGTTTCTTCACGATCCCGGCCCGGATGGGATTTAAGTCCACATAAGCCAGAAGATTAACCAGCCTCAAACCATCCTGGACAATCATACTTTTAAACCTGTCTCCCCAGAAGAAACCCCTCCGGCCATATTTTTTATTGAAATACCTGGTAAATCCCTGCTTGATATCCTTCACATAAGCCCCCAGGTTGGTCAGCCTCTTGCGGTAGTCTGAAACAAGCACCCCGGTCACACTAAGCTCATCACCATAATACTTCTGCAGCCTCTTCTTGATTTCATCATCCGAAGGCTCGGATTCAGGGTACATGCGGATTACCAGGTGGAAATGTTATGTGAAGTCCTGAATTATGTGAAGTTGACTTCCTCTTCCTATTTAAACCTTCTTAAATCCAGCCTTTTTCCAGTCAACATTTCAATATCACTACACATAATCCAATGCTATTAAGATGACCTATATTCCCTGAAAAACGGGGAAAAGGAGGTCATTATGGCATTGGAAGCTTTTTTTTGTTGTCCGCAGTCAGTCAGCAGACTACAAAATGGTCCCTTGGCAACATTTGTAGAAGGCTTTCTTGATTTTCTCCTGAAGAGCGGATTCAGTCATTATACTACTCAAAAACATTTAGGCTACCTATCTCACTTAGCTGCATATTTGCATGCTGTAAATCCTAAACATAGAGATAAGATCACAACCAAAGAGGTTGAGTTATTCTATCAGGAATATGCCATATCTTGTCGTCACCGCAGTTCTGTTGAAAAGCATCTCCTTGATGTCAGACATTCAATTAATAGATTCATTGACTACCTTGATAAAAGTGACCTCTTTGAGCGCCAAGATAATCATTATCCATTTCAGGATATCCTTCGAGCCTACCTGAACTGGATGCGTGATCATCAGCATGCTTCTTCAGGTACTTTGAAAATTCGAGAGCACGGTATCAGACAATTCCTTGATTGGCTTGGCACAAAAAAAATTTCGGCAAGCTTGGTAGGAATCAATGTTGACATAATCGAGGAATTTTTTCTTATTTATTCTCAGCGTAAAGATATTGGCCGAGCAGCACGTCGGTCAATGCAATCCGCCTTACGCACCTTTTTAAGGTTTTGTTTTCAAAAAAAGTACATTGACCAACAGCTTGATCAGGCTGTTCCTACTTTACGTACTTATAAATTATCCACAGTGCCTCGTGGCCTGACTGAAAGCCAAGCACAAAAAGTACTTGATGCGATTGATCGCAGCAATTTTGTCGGTCTTAGGGACTATGCTATTCTGCAACTCCTTAGCACCTATGGTGTCCGTGGCGGGCAGATACGGGCCTTAAGCCTTGAAGATATCCACTGGCAGAATAACCAGATCCTCTTCAGGGCCTTGAAGAATGGCAAAGATATACTTTTGCCTTTGACCTCAAATGTTGGCCAGAGCCTGATAAACTACCTTCAAAAAGCCCGTCCGACTTGCATGTTTCCTGAAGTCTTTTTGACATCCAGAGCGCCTTATCGTCCTTTTATTCACTCAAATGCTCTTTCCGCCATTGTAGACCGCCGAATCAGGGCGGCAGATATAAAAATTCACAGTCAAGGCGCTCATGCATTCAGGCATGGCTTGGCCACTCGCTTGATAAACAATGGGCATGCCGTCAAGGATATAGCCGATATTCTTGGCCACCGACATCTCTCCACGACTTTTATTTATACCAAGGTCGATTTCAACACACTGAAACAAGTTGCTCTGGAATGGCCCACGGAGGAACAATTATGAATACTTTCAATTTTTCCAGTTGCGTGGCCAAAGAAATAGAACGTTTTATCAGTTTGCGCTGCCTGTCTGGCACTGATTATAAATCGCAATCCCGTCTTCTGTGGTATTTTGATAAATTTCTCAGCGAACAAAATATTAAAAATCCGTGTATTACAAGGCAGGTAATCGACAACTATCTGAGTACTCTCTCTCAGCTATCACCACGATCTCAAGAAAATAGATTCAGCGTAGTCCGTCAAGTCTGCAAACATATCGCCTTACGCAATCCCCAAAGCTATATCCCTGATTCGATAAAAATGACATCCTCAAAAAGAGCTTACTCCCCATATATCTTCAGCCACGAAGAAATATGCTCTTTATTGTCTGCTGCCTCTAACCTGCCCCCCCTCAATTCTTTAAGACCAAAAACATATTCTACTTTGATAGGGCTCCTTTATAGTACCGGAATGCGTATCTCGGAAGTGATCGCCCTGAACCTGGAAGACTTCAACTATATAGATAAATGGATTTATGTAGCAGAAAGTAAATTTCGTAAAAGTCGCTTCATAAACCTAAGCGTTTCAACATGCAAAGCCTTACAAATATATCGGGAGAACCGGCTTGGGATCAAACCTCAGCCTGCAGATTCACCTTTATTTATCAATCAGCGCCTCTCCCGTGTAAATTATAACACAATCAACTGTACATTTAAGGCCTTGCTTAAGAAGTGCTGTATTCCTTCCAAAAACCATCATTCTCCGCGAATACATGACCTTAGACACACTTTTGCCGTACACCGCCTGTTGCTTTGGTACAGGGATGGACAGAACGTTAATGCCAGACTTCCAGGATTGGCCACTTACATGGGGCACGTTGATATCAGCTCAACACACGTTTACTTGAAGCCAACAGCTGAATTGCTCGGCGAAGTCAATAGCCGTTTTCACAATTATTTTTTTAATGAGGTCTATAACCAAGGGAGAATATCATGAATTATCCAATTGGATCATTTATAAAAAAGTACTTTTCTCATTATCTGCCAACTCAGAAAGGCCTGTCAAGCAACACTATTCTGGCTTATCGCGATGCAGTAAAGCTTCTGCTTTGTTACGCAGCAGACATCCTTAACAAATCTGTAGCTGAATTATATGTTGAGGATATCAATGAATCTTGTGTGCTTAAATTTTTAGACTGCCTGGAGATGACCAAAAAATGCTCTTCAAGAACACGTAATGCCAGACTTGCAGCGATTAAAAGCCTATTTGCCTTTATTAGCCGAGAAGAACCTGTTTTGATAATTCAGTGCCAGCAGATCCAATCCATTCCTCTGAAAAGGACTAAATACCGGCTTATTCAGTATCTCGAAGAAAAGGAAATGCAGGCCATGCTGAACGCTGTGGATATCAACTCTTCAAACGGAACCAGGGATCAAGCTCTGCTGCTATTGCTGTATAACACTGGAGCCCGGGTTAGTGAAATTGCCGGAATTAAGCTCAATGATTTACAGCTTAATGGTTCAGCCCAGGTTAAGCTTATGGCCAAGGGGAAAAAGGAAAGAAGCTTTCCCTTATGGCCAGAAACAGTGCTTGCACTTAAAAACTATATCAAAACGCGTAGTCCTAAGCACATAAATACGAATTCTGTTTTTCTTAACAGCAACGGGCTACCTGTTTCTCGTTTTGGAATTCGTTACTTGGTCAGGAAGTATGGACTATTAGCGCAAGAAAAACTGCCATCAATGCCTGTTGTCACCCCTCACATGATCCGACATACAACAGCAATGCATCTATTAAGAGCTGGTAATGACATTAATATGATCAGCTACTGGCTTGGTCATGTCGACATTAATACAACCCATATTTATGTAGAAATCGACATGGAGATGAAACGCAAGATGCTTGATAATCTTGAAAGTCCTTCCGCTAGCGCTGAAACTCCCTGGCAAAAGCCGGATATTTTGGATTGGCTCGATCAGTTGAAAAATCGCTTGAATTATGTGGAGTAAATTATTTAAGATAGGATGAAAAAATATGGGGAAGACAATGATTATGAACAACTACTTCACATAATTCAGGACTTCACATAACACATCTTATGTGGAGCTCCACATAAGAAATGGTTGCCCATAAGGGCGAATCCAAGCACATCAACGAAATAGAACTGTCCTCTGTGCCAATGAAAGTGAGACACCGACCACTTGAATAATTAAGCAAGGGCGGATAAGGTGAATCACATGATGTATACAACAAAAGAACACAATGTCGGCAGTGGATTGAATCTCAAGTCAGTTGAGGACCCTTCCCCCTCCCGGGAGGGGGAAGGGCGGATCGGCCAAGCTAATCCTGAAGTTTTACCAAAGAAAAAGCGCAGGTATTATACCACAAAGTATAAGCTTCGTATCCTTGACCAGGTTGATCAATTGTCCGAACAAGGCCAGATTGGGGCCTTTCTGCGCAAAGAAGGCCTCTACTATTCAACAATCAGCAGGTGGCGCAAGCAAAGAGAACAGGGGGCCTTTCAAGGGTTATCCGGAAAACGTGGTCCAAAAGAATCAAAGAACAAGCAAGAAGAAAAGCGTGTCCGGGAACTTGAACTGGAAAATACCAAGCTTAAAAAAGAACTGAAGAAAGCTGAGACCATAATCCAGGTTCAAAAAAAACTTCAGAGATACTGGAACTTATGGGCATCGGGAGCAAAGCATGAACGCCGCCATGGAGTTAAGCCAAGCCATAGGCAGCACTAAAGATGCCTGTGATGCTTTGCAGGTCCCAAGAGCTTCTTTTTACAGGTTCTTTGGACCTGAGAAAACCACAGAGCAAAGACCAGAACCACCTCTGGCTCTTAGTGAACAAGAGGAGCAGGTGGTCCTTGATACCTTGCATTCTGAACGTTTTCAGGATCTTGCGCCTGCAGAGGTCTATGCCACGCTCCTGGATGAACAACAATATCTGTGCTCGATACGGACCATGTACAGAATTCTGGATAAACACCAGGAAGTCAAAGAACGAAGAAAACATGTCAGCCGGACACATTATGTTAAACCAGAACTTTTAGTCACAGGACCAAATCAAGTCTGGTCCTGGGATATCACCAAGCTTAAGGGGCCAAGAAAATGGACGTATTATTACCTCTTCGTGATCCTGGATATCTTCAGTCGCTACGTTCCGGGATGGATGGTTGCAGAGGCCGAAAATGCATCCCTGGCTGAGCAGTTCATTGCTGAAACCTGTGATAAACAAGGCATTATCAAGGATCAGCTAATCATTCATGCTGACCGTGGGTCAAGTATGAAAGCTAAATTGGTAGCAGAACTTATGGCTGATCTTGGGATAACCAAGTCCCATTCAAGGCCGTACAACAGTAATGACAATCCGTATTCAGAGGCCCAGTTCAAGACAGTAAAGTATTGTCCAAAGTTCCCTGAAAGATTCGGCTCAATCCAGGATGCACGTTCTTTTGGACGAGAGTTTTTCCCTTGGTACAACTATGAACATAAACATGGGGGCATAAGCCTTTTAAACCCATCACAGGTTCATCACGGACAGGCCGAACAGGTCATCGCCTTCAGGAATCAAGTGCTTTACGAGGCATATCTGAAAAATCCAATCAGGTTCAAAAATAAGATGCCGCAACATCCACCTCTGCCTAAAGAGGTCTGGATCAACAAGCCGGATAATACAAAAAATAGTGCTTAAAT
>NZ_JYNP01000110.1 GCF_000934755.1 Desulfonatronovibrio magnus | reverse complement strand
CAGACTATCCGGTAACAAAAGCGCCTGATCCCATCCAGATGAAACAAAGTGTCGCAGAACAACGCGTAATGCTCCCGCATAAAGACGGTTCTGCTTCACAAACTCATAATAGTCCCGGATACAATCGGATATAGTAGTGTTTTTAAAGCTTTTCACCGCACTGATTGCAGAAAAGAGATTCGGGCAGGTTTTGCGTTTTGCATTGAGAGCATAAGCGCTGGCTTGGCTTTTGTTCAACCGCGCTTCCGCATCCTGAGCAGAACCTGGCGTCAGGATCAAGATCTCTGTCACAATTGTCACATTTGGAAAAAACAACCTGCTGTTGTCCGCAATGACCACAAAACTTAGCATCATCGGGTACTTTTCTTTCACAGCTTATACAGGCGTGGTCCCGGGACACATTCTTTGCTGCTGCCTGAACACCAGATCCTGGCCCGGCAGAAGCAAAATAATGATGAGAAACCCTATATTATCTCAAGGGGCCAGATGATTGGCAGAAAGAACATGAGAATGATCAGTACTACAAGAGTCAGGGGAAATCCCAGTTTTATGTAGTCAACAAACTTGTAGCCTCCAGGACCCATAACCAGAACATTGGCCGGGTGGGAAATGGGAGTCATGAAGCTGGCTGATGCAGCCATGGACATGGCCATCATCATTGGGTACGGAGATATTCCCATATCAGCTGATGCGCTAAGTATTATGGGCACCATGAGCACCACCAGAGCTGCAGTAGGGATGACGCAAGTAGCTGCAAAGGTCATGACCAGCATGCCAAACATCACGGCTCTTGGTCCATAAGGACCAACAACAGATACAATGTTTTCAGCTATAAGGGCAGCAGCTCCGGTCTGGTCCAGGGCCACTCCCAGGGGCATCATGCCGGCAATTAGAAAAATGGCTTTCCATTCTATGTATCTGTATGCCTCTTCCATGGTCAGGCACCTGGTCAGAACCATGAGGGCTGCTCCGCAGACTGCAGCAATGCTGATGGGCAGCCAGCCCATGATTACTGGAAGTAGCACTCCAGCCATTAGCAGAACTGAGGTGGAAAGCTTTTCAGTGCGCACAGGTTTTTGAACTGACTCAGTGAGTACCAGAAAGTCAGGTTCTTTTCCCAGCATTGTCAGTTTTTCTCTGGATCCATAGGTCAGAACAGCATCTCCCAGACGAAGAGGGGTGCTTCTTATATCAGTATAAACAGCCTTGCTTTCACGCCATATAGCCATGACAGTGAGACCGTATTTTTCCCTGAAGCTGATCTGGCTTAAGGTTTTGCCCACCAGTGTGGTGTGGGGAGAAAGCATTACTTCCATGAGTCCTACCTGCTCGTTTTCAAGACTGTCCGTTTCTTGATTTATTTCCTTTTTTACTTCCAGTTTTTCCAATCCTTTCAGAATGTTCAGTCTTTCATGAGTTCCAGCAACCACCAGTGCATCTCCCGGCTTGATAAGTGTTTCCTGGGTGGGTTTGATTCTCGTTCCATCCATTCGCTTGATCAGAAGTACTCTTATACCAAGATTGCTTCCAAGCCTGCTTTGCTCCAGAGAGATTTCATCCAGGTAAACATCCCCTGGAATGTTCATGACAAGGATGTGGTTTTTCAGTTCCTTGATTACTTGAAATTCTGATTCAGAAAGTTCACTCAATGAGAAGTTGTTGTCCTTATGGGCTGAACTGATAGACTGTTCATCTCCCATAACCAGAATGCTGTCCTCAGTAGTGAATATCTGCTCTTGAAGATTGGTTTTTTCCAGCCCAGCATCACTCACCAGACCAATGATGGTCAGTCCATACTTATGAAAAAGGTCAAACTCCAATAAAGCTTTTCCAGCCAGAGTTGATTCTTTGCTTAAAGACAGTCTGGCAGTCTTGTACTCTGCCATGAGCATTTTCAAAATATTTTCATCAGACTCTGCAGGCTTGAGTGTGCTCCAGTTGAGTATTTCCTGGACCTGACTTTCCTGTCCGCCGCAGATAAGGATGTCTCCCGGTTCAAGGTGGGTGGAGGGAGAGGGAGCCAGGAGAGATCTCCCTTTTCTGGTAATTCCTATGACAGATATTCCAAGCACCCGTCCAAGATTGCTCTGCACTAAATTTTTGCCTGCAAGGACTGAGTTGTGAGGAATTTTTAAGCTGAAAAGATTACTTTTTATATCATACTGTTCTGTTAGATTTTTTTCCTTTTCTTTATTACCGGACATGCTCTGGGTTGGGAGTAAATGTCTCCCCACAAGGATCAGAAAGGTTATGCCACCAGCCATAATGGTTAGTCCGATGGGGGTGAAGTCAAACATGGTAAAAGGGGTAAGATCATTGTCTCTCAAGGCTTCACTGACCAGAATATTGGGGGGAGTACCAATCTGAGTTGTGAGTCCACCCAGCAGACAGCCATATGCCAGAGGCATAAGCAGACGAGATGGAGAATGACCTGTTTTCCGGGTTATGTCCATGATTACTGGCAGAAGCAGGGCAGCTACAGCTACGTTGTTCATAAAAGCGGACATTATGCCAGAGCTGAGCATAATAAGCACAATGAGCCTGGCTTCCCCTTTGCCGGAAAAATGCATGACCTGCTTGCCTATTACATTGGCCACTCCGGTCTGGGTCAGACCGCCACTCAGGATGAAAACAGCCCACACCGTAACAACTGCTGAGCTACTGAATCCTGCAAGTGCGTCAGAATAGCTGACCAGACCGGTAATGGCCAGGCTGCTTAGAACCAGAAGCGCTGTTGCCTCCATGGGAACCCATTCTGTTACCAGAAGAAAAACCGCTGCAATGAGGATTATGAGCACCAGAACAATTTCAAAGGTCATGATGTTGTTCCTTGGGATAAAATTATTTCAATCGCTTGTAGCTTGTCCTCGACGCTCATCTTTTCCAACGAAGTGTTAAAGTGCATGTAAATATCCACCATATTTTTTTTGGTTGATCTCAGCCTTACCTGGTAAAGAATTATTAGCCACAGTTAATAAGCCAGACTTCTAAGCAACTACAATCTTTTTGCTAATAAAATCAGACGGTTACAATTTTCATATTTTTAAGATTTTTGCTTATGAATGATGCACATTTGCCTGAAAAATTCCGTCAAAGATGAGAGCTTTACGCCTGGCACAGCTTCCTGCCCGGAGGCTTACAGCCCGGAGGGGGACTGCCCCTCGCTGTGTAAATTTTTTCATTTAAGCAAATTTTTTCCAGGAACCAATGCAGTATCATTTTTTTTTATAGTACCTAGCGGGGACTGTCCCAATTTCCAGAAAAGTGACAGTTCTTCAATGTGGAGGGGGCTTCCAGCCGCCTGTAATTAAATAGCCTGCAGGATGCAGGCTCCACTTTAAAGACAGTTACTCTCGGGTTAGGTCCTGGTCCGCCCGGGTGAGGAGCTTTTAAGTAACTGGAATCGTATATTTGCTCTTGTTCCCAGACTCCAGCCTGGGAACACCTATTTTTTTGTTGCTCCAGCCACTTTTTGAAGAAGCGGCTGGAGCCGCAAGAACAAGACGTCCCTAAGCTGGAGCCTGGCAACGAGGGGTATAAGTTACTCCCAGTTTCGGTCCCGAGCAGCCCAGGTGAGGAGCTTACAAGGGAAAAGGCAGTTTCAGGATGCATAGTGAGTTTTCCATGACTGAATCAAAACTATTGGGCCATGGGTAGATATGTTATCGACGCTCATATTCTGCTTTGGCTCGTATTTGATCCTGAACAGACCAAAAAAACCCAATTGGCCGTATTGCAGGATACAAAAAATAAAATTTTCGCCACCTCCATATCTTTCAGGGAGATACCTTTGAAATACAGCTTAGGCAAACTTGACCTTCAAGGACTGTATCCAGGAGACATCCCAGGGGTGACACAAGAGATGGGTATTGCAATATTGTATATCAGTCATGAATCACTGTCTTCCTACAATGAACTGCCCAAGGTTAAAAAAACACAAAAACCTGTTTGATAGAATAATAATCAGGCACTGCATTAAAAATAACTTCTGGTTTGTCACTCAGGAGAGTGAACTTGAAGATTGTCAATTTTGCAACCATAGAAAAAAAGGTCACACCTTGACAGTGTGACCTTATTGTGGATGGAAGATGTTTATTGTTATTATTGTGCTGCTCTATTTACGAGCTCAGAGAATTCTTCGAGGGACTGAGTTCTGATCACCTTTCTGTTCAGTGCCCTTAAGTTCTCCAGAGTTTGAATGGATTTAATTTTCTCGAGGAGCATTTCAGGTAGAGGACCATAAGCTTCTGTGGCGACATCTATAAGGGTTTCTTGGGAGCTCTCAAGTTTAGCCTGACCAAACCATTCATTTTTCAACACATTAATTTTATTTTCATACTCTTTAATTTTATTTTCATACTCTGACTTCGTCCTCTCATCCCCTTCTCTTCTAAACATTTCAGCTATGGTTCCCATATATACCTCCCCTTCGTCTATCTCAGTTTCGGCAATCTGTTTTATGTCTATGTATTCCTTTTCGTCCCTGGTTAACTCCAGATAATGCAAAATCAATTGCAAAAAATCCAGCAAACGCGCTTTAGGATCAACCTTTTTTATCAACTGAAAGGCTCTTTTGACCCCTTTCATGAATTCTGGAGACCCAGAATACCGCCAGATGGTAAAAAGAGCTTTTAAAGTTTCATCAAAATCGTAGTCTTCTGGGTCATCATTTACTGCATCATACAGCAAAAAGTTAAAGTCAGGAATGAAAATTTTGAAATCATCAGAGGGCAGATTAACCAGGTCTGACAATTTGGTGGGCTTCCAACCCTCTTCTGGATGAGCTATCAATATGGGGATAATGACCGGTAATCTGGTTTCACCAGTATTTTTCTGGTATTGCTCCCAGAACTCAAGGATATACCTCAAGAACTGCAGCGGGGTATTCTTCTTAAAAGTACTTTTGTGCTCCAGAAGAAAAAACACCTTGGCTACATATGAACCGCATTTGGTCGGCACGCTGACGACCAGGTCGGAATAGTAGCTTTGCAGACTCTTGGGCAGAAATGAATCCTTCTCGTAGTAAATCTTATTAAAATCAAGCTGTTTCACAATTTTTTCAGGGAGCATTGATTTTAATAAGCTGATGGCATTCAGCCGGTCCGACAAAAAGTACTTGATGGTGCTGTCGTGAACATTTGGTGTGCTCATATACAAAAAGTACTCTTATTGAACCTGGTTTGCAAGCACTATCATAAACATCGGGACAAACTTAATAAAGACCCAGTAAAAAATAGCTGATCTAAACAAAGCTTTGCCGGATCTAAATCTGGGTTCCCTTCTGCAGTCACTTACCCTACTTGCACACGGCGGAGCTGTTGGCTTTTATGTCCAAAACGCAAACAAAAAACCAGCCATAAATTTCAATCAGACTCTGGCCGAACTGGTATCCCGTGGCGCACCGTACAGATATTTGGCATTACCAAGTATTGGTACTGGCATAAACTTGGACGAGATTCAATGGATGGCCATTGATGCACACAGTAAGAGCGAGGACATACCATTTGGTGTAGAGGCAAGGCCCGAGGTCTGAACAAATCACTGCTTAAAGACGGCCAGCCTCTTAAACACGGAGAAGAAACAGTTAATGAGCTTAAGGTAAGGCTGGACGGGTTTATAGGTGGTACTTTGCCGCTGATTAAGAGGCTTGGTGGGGTTAAGTAAATAATGAATAGCCAGCAGGAATAACTTGCTGATGAACAAAACAGAAGCAGTACACCACACAAAAAGAGCCAACAACCGCCTGAAACCTGCATTCAGATAATCAAAGACCCAGACTGGAAAGAAGCCAAAAAACATTTAATGCGCTGTTTTGCAAGGCTGGACAGAGAGCTTGGACCTGATGACACAGAAGGACCGGCACTGCGGAAAGCTTTATATGATTTTAATAATACTTTTGTTTCGGATTATGAGAACTTACCCGAAGAGCACGCAATGAATGTATACAAGGCAGTGCGTACGGTCCGATACCAGAGGTGGCGCAGGCTCGAAGCCAAATATGGACCAGTGAGGCATTACTTTGATGGCTTTAGTCAAATCAAACCACAGTACAAAAAGCTTAAGCAGGATCAGGATCAAGTTGAGCCGCCACGGGGTTGTCTAATTTTTGTTTTATTGATTGCAGGTTTTATTGTTTGGTGGTTTGGTTTTTGATGCCCACTGGCGCATGCTGGTTGGCTTTTTTGTTGGTGCTTGCCAAGTGGCTTGAGATGTAATAAATATTTGCGAGTATGGAAACCGGACAAGGAGTTACAGCCATGCAAGAAAATTTGCTTAGTCAAGCTGACTACATTACTGACCAGGGCGGAAATATAAAAAGCGTTGTTCTGGACTACCAGACCTTTAAAAAAATTGAAGAAATTATAATTGATTATGGTTTGGGAAAAGCTATGGAAGAAGTACAGGATGACGAAGAGGTTGATCTTGAAGAAGCCATTAAGCTTACTGGGTTTAGTAAGTGAAAACTTCCTACAAGAAAAAATTCCTGAAGGATGTCAACAAACTGCCGGACCATATTAAACAAGGAATTCTGGATATTGCTTTCAAACAGATTCCTGAAATAGAGAACATCCAAGACTTCAGTAATTTGAAGAAATTAACAGGATTTAAGAATTTCTACAGGATACGCTACTCGGATTATCGAATAGGAATTGCTGTTCAGCAAGATAAGACTGTATTCCTTAGAGTGTTGCACAGGAAGGACATTTATAAATTTTTTCCTTGATGAGATGAGATTGTAACGGGAGATAACTGGCACATCTCAATAGCTTCCTTCATATTCTGCATCAGCTCCTCAATGGTCTTTCCCTGAGAATAACATCCTCTGAGAGCTGGAACTTCACCTACAAAATATCCATCCTCATCTTTTTCTATTACCACATAAAAATCTTGGTTCATGATTTTTCTCCAGTAAGTATTTTCTTGTTCATTACTAATAACTGAGGATTACTATATAGAGAGCCAACAGGACAGGTTCATATTTTTCTTAAACTATTCAATGACTTGACTAGGACCGACCCCGGATTTCGCCACTCGTCACCGGCCCCGCAAGATTCCGTCCCCGACCTGGCGGGAGTGCATCAAGAAGGTCTGGGAAGTTGACCCGCTCGCCTGCCCCAAGTGCGGCGGGGAGATGAAGATCGTAAGCTTCATCACCAAGGCGGCGATTATCCGGCGGATTCTGGAGCATCTGGGATTATGGACGGGCAAGAAGACCAAACCGCCGCCGACCAGCCGCGCCCCGCCGCTTGACCGAGAAAAGCGATATGAACCGTTCGACGATGGCTGGCCGCAGTATGAGGATTATGATGAGTATGAAGAGCCCTTGGTCATGGTTTAGGCCGGGTCTGTTTTTTTGTGAAAAGGCAGGCGAATAGGGTGGTACATGCTCGATCGCCGATCATCGGCGCAAAATGTGAGTGTTTTCCGGAATCAGGCTGTTTTGTCGCCCGATATTGCCGTTGACAAGCTGACCGGCAGCTGTTATCAATGACAATTATCGGTTTTTGAGTGGCAAGTTGCGCGAGGTTGTTGCTGATGCCCCGTTTTTTGCCAGGGCAGGAAAAAGCGATTTCTTATCACCAATACGTCCCGGGGCAAACTCCACGGAACATCCGGCATCTGCCTGCTTCGGCAGACAAAAGAACGCCAAGGAGCCAACATGGAAAAATTCTTCAACACCTCCGGGCCGATCATTCCGGCCGAACACTACTCCCTGCCCCCGCTGCACCGGGTGGACTGGGAGGAAGTCAATCATCTGATCCGAACCAAGCGCTATTTCGTGCTCCACGCCCCGCGCCAGACCGGCAAGACGAGTACGCTTTTGGCCATCATGGCCGAGCTGAACGCCGAGGGCCGGTTTGCGTGCGCCTACGCCAACATTGAGGGGGCCCAGGCAGCCCGGGGAGACGAGACCAAGGGCATTCCCGCCGTGTGCAGCGCCATTGCCCGTGCCGTCCACAACCACCTGAACGATGAGCGGCTCAAGGAGTGGCTTGATGGGCTGGGCAAGAACAGGGTGCCCTAGGACCAACTCACGAGCCTGTTAGAGCATTGGTCCAAGCTCTCGACGAAACCCGTGGTGCTTCTCCTGGATGAGGTGGACGCTCTGATCGGCAACACCCTGATTTCCCTGCTGCGGCAAATCCGGGCCGGGTACAACCAGCGGCCCGAAGCCTTTCCCCAGAGCGTGATTCTCTGCGGGGTGCGGGACGTGCGCGATTATCGCATGCATGGCCAAGGGGAAGAGGTGATCACCGGGGGCAGTGCCTTCAACATCAAGGCCAAGTCCCTGCGCATGGG
>NZ_JYNP01000109.1 GCF_000934755.1 Desulfonatronovibrio magnus | reverse complement strand
CCCAGAATGATTTTCAATCCTGTTGAACCGTAACGACCAGATTTTTCTTTCTGTGTTGGCGAAATCCCGGATATGGTAAAGCATCAGGTCAATGATTATTTTGTCACCGATTGACGATGATACGGAGCTGGTAGATGGGCTGGGTCATGGGGAGATAAAAGGCGGGAAGCAGGATTCGGATAAAATGCCGAGAGAAGGTCTTGAAGAACTATAACCTTCCTTTGCAGGCGGGGTGATATCAAAATCTTTATGAAGAATTATTGGCCACCTCGATGAAACCCAGTGAAATTTGCTCCGCTGGCCTTCGGTCCCTGATGAAACCCGCTGTCGCTTGACAGCCAAGGTCTGTGTTTCATTGGATAAACATTTCACGGGGTAAAAATGCTGGGATGATACAGAATGCTGTCCCCAAGCTGGTTTGAGTTGATGATCAGGTCAAGATTGTGGCAATCCTTGCTAAGACTTCATCCATGATTTCTTTTGGGACGCACTCCAGTTTACGTGCATGGCGCGATGCCAGATCAATGGCTCTGGGTTGGTCGCACCTGATAATGCCGTTAGTTTTTGTCCCCGCATTGGCCAGGGAAACGGCAAAACCGGCCGTGCGAGCGAAGTTTCCACCAGTGGTGATGGGCAGGACAACCGGGGTTTTGGTCAGTTGATTGAATGCCAAAGGCGACACGATCAATACGGGCCTTTTGCCCTGCTGTTCATGGCCGGATGCCGGGTCCAGCGACACCAGATAGATATCTCCCCTTTCCATCACAACAACTCTTTTCCGGTTGACCCGCTGTCCAGCCAGGCTCGTTCTTCGTCGCCAACCTCCTGAGTAGGATCGCATTGAGCAAGCAGCTCATCTAGTGTATATCTGGGCCCTTGAGAAGGTTTGACCATCAAACAGCCGCTACTGACGGAAAGGCCGACCGTGGAACCGGCGTTCAGTCGCAACATGTCCAGGATTGCGGGGGGGACGGCCAACATTACCGAGCCGCCGACTTTTCGAAGGTGTGTTGTGTGCATATTTTTCCCCTTGCTGATGTAAGTTATATTTAAATATAACAGGCACTGCAATCTCTGTCAACAATCCTGAGATCGTTTGAATATCCAGATGGCTGTACTGATGGCTGTACTGATGGCTGTACTGATGGGGCAACCTAAAAATGCTGGGATAAACTGTCAATGTTCAGAGTAACTGGCCACTGACAAGAAAGGCAGATGTCAAAGGCAGACTGGGGATAATTTTCTGTGGAGGACTACTCCACAGGCAAACTTGCCTAACGCGGGCTGTGCCCGCAACCCAATAAAACATAAGGGACATTATGTTGCCAGTTTGGTTATGTTGCCAGTATCCTGCAATATCCAGCCCCACCCCGCCTGTTTTTTCTTTACGTTTTGAGTTTTAATGTACCCCGCATACCCCGCCCTTTATATGGGGAAGACAATGATTATGAACAACTACTTCACATAATTCAGGACTTCACATAACATTTCCATCTGGTAATCCGCATGTACCCTGAATCTGATCCGACGGATGATGAAATCAAGGAAAGGCTGCAGAAATATTATGGAGATGAGCTTAATGTGACCGGGGTGCTTGTTTCTGACTACCGCAAGCGGCTGACCAACCTGGGGGCGTATGTGAAAGACATCAAGCAGGGATTTACCAGGTATTTCAATAAGAAATATGGCCGGAGAGGGTTTTTCTGGGGAGATAGATTCAAGAGTATGATTGTTCAAGATGGATTGAGCCTGGTTAATCTACTGGCTTATGTGGATCTCAACCCTATTCGCGCTGGAATTGTCAAAAAGCCTGAAGATTACAGGTGGTGCTCTTTGGGCTACCATACCCAGACCGGGAATAAGGACGGCCTGCTGTCCATAGACTTTGGGATGAAGGAATGGAATGAGTTTGATCCATCAGAGATAGTCCGCAAATACAGGCAGTTTGTTTACGAGACTGGCGCAGCAGAAAGCCAGGTATCAGGAGTCAGGGGACAGGGGACAGTAAAGAAGGTATCAGGAGTCAGGGGACAGGGGACAGTAAAGAAGGTATCAGGAGTCAGGGGACAGGGGACAGTGAAGAGCTTGAAGAGAGGGATTGACCCAAAGATCGTGGAGAAGGCCAGGAAGAAAGGCTATAAGATCTCCAGAGTAGACCGGTTCAGGTATAGATGCAGGTATTTTACTGATTCCGGGGTTATCGGAGGCAAAGACTTTGTCCAGGAAGTATTTGACCAGGTCAAGCACCTGCTGGGCTCAAAAGATGAGCGGAAGTTTACTCCAGTTGGTGGTGTTGAGGGTTTGTATTCCATGAAAAGACTTGCTGGTTCGTAGCCTGGGCATTCTTTTTTCCCCTTGCATCCACCCTTTCCATAAGTTATACTATCGTCATGAAGACAAAAAGGCAGCAAGCCCCGCATGAAGGAATGTTCCTGAAGATATTCATAAACGCATAATGTACCCTCTCAAACATGTCCATCTTTTGCAGAAGTGAGAAAAATTTATGAAAATACAAACCACTATCCAGATATGGCAAAAACAATCCTGGTATATAGCCACTTGTCCGGAGTTGGATTTTATTTCCCAGGGGCAAACCAAAGATGAAGCAAGGGCGAACTTGATGGAGGTTATAGATATCCAGTTTGAAGAAATGGCTGAACTTGGAACTTTATATGGATACCTTGAAGAATGTGGATACATAATAACTGATGACAATGCCATCTCCCAATTTGAAATGATCGGATTTGAGAAATTGGATATGCAGGTGCAGCAATGACAAAGCTGTCACCAACTGGATGGCAGACTCAAGTAAAGATATTTGAATTCTTCGGATGTCATTATAAACGAAAGAAGGGATCACACCATATCCTTACTTTTCATGGTGCCAAGAGGGCAGTAGTCATTCCTGAATATAATGAAATTGATGTGGATATCATCAAGAACAACATGCGTACTGTTGGTATGAGCAGGGAAGAGTACTTTGCACTGCTTGAAAAGGTTTAAACTGGAGGCCAGGTTTACGGTAGACAGCCAACTGGGACATTATGTTGCCATTTCCCCACTATAGGCAGCTTTTACCCCGCCTATTTTTTTCTTTTGGTTTTGATTTTTTAAAGGCCAGCTACGTCGACTTTTTTAACCTCTAACCTGTTTCCGCATACCTGACATCAAAAAGGGAACAACATAAGGGACATTATGTTGCCAGTTTAGTTATGTTGCCAGTACCCCGCAATACCCCGCCCCACCCCACATTTTTTCTTTACGTTTTGATTTTTAACGTACCCCGCATACCCCGCCCTTTTCAAGTAGGTATCAGAACATTATAATCAGTCCCGAACATTGAGTCCAGTTTTTTTCTTAAACCCCCCTGACTTTTTCTATTCATTTTTCTTCTTTGCAAGCCAAAAAAAATCAACTTTTTCTTAAAAAAAGATACTTTGGATCAAATTAAGAAAAACTCTGTCTTAAGAGTTACCAGTGATCAGGGAATTCTTTACAACTCTAACGGCTTAAACTTCCAAATTATCCACGGATTTTCAGTTTTTAACAATGTGCAGGATCTCTTTGATAAAGGATGGTACCTCACTAAAAAGGGTGGCCTGATCCTACCACTGGCAGTTGATGAACATAAGAGATCTAAAGTATTTGCTTTATACGTTGGGTTGAATAAATATTTTAAAAAAAACTTTGGATACAACCTCTGGGTTGCTCATGGCTCACTACTTGGATTGTATCGTGATAGAGCCTTAATCCCTTTCGATGATGACTTTGATTTAGCTTACCTTTCCAGGATGACAAACCAAAGAGAGATAATGTTTGAGAGAATTCACATTGCGAGTAAAATGAAGCTCGACGGATGGAACATGTCCTTTTCTGCAACCGGCCTGTTTAAGCTTATGCCTAAAGATGAAGTGGGTGACCCTGAAAAAGACAAGTATTTAGATATTATGCCTGCGTGGTGGCAAAACAATCACCTTTTTTGTCTTGCCTGGACCATGTTTAAAATAACTCCTGAAGACATGATGCCCCTGCAGGAAGTAGAATACTACGGAACAAAGTTCCTGTTTCCCAGAAGGCCAGAGGTATTTTTAAGACATAAATATGGCCCAGGCTGGAATACTCCTAATAAGGGATACACACCTAAAAGGCCTGCAGGTTCTGATCAGATATTAAACCAGGGCATGGCCAGGCCAGCTGAGGTTGCCATGTTTTCATTGTAAGCTCCTCACCCGGGCGGCCCGGGACCGAACCTGCGAGTAACTTTAAGACTTTGTCACTTTTCTGGAAATTGGGACAGTCCCCGCGAGGTACTATAAAAATGATTGATACTGCATTGGTTCCTGGTAGAAATTTGTTTTAATGGAAAAATTTTCACAGCGAGGGACAGTCCCTGTGCCTGGCGCAAAGCTCCCATCTTTGACGGAACTTTTCTGGCAAATGTGCATCAATCAAAGTAAAAATCGTAAAAACATGATAATTGTAACTGTCTGATTTTATTAGCAAAACGATTCTAGTTACTTAGAAGCTGTAAAAGATTTTTAAAATGAAATGTTAACTGTTCAGGGTTCAAGGTTCAACGTTCAGGTTTGGGAGAAAAAAGAGTAGAGATAGAAGAAATGCTGGGATTGCAAAGACAATGCTGGTCCTTGTCGCCCCCCTGCCGTGCTGGCCTTTGGATTTTTTTGTGGATTTTTTGTTGACATTATGTTTGTAGAACATTATTTTCCTCAAACATTGTTTCATGGGAGTAAATATGTTCGTCAACAGGGAAAGAGAAATATTGCGGCTGCAACGGGCTCTTGGCCGGGAAACAGTCTGCCTGATCGTGGTTTATGGCCGCCGGAGATGCGGAAAAACAACCCTTTTGCGGCATGTCCTTCCGGCGAACGCCATTTATTTCGCGGCGGACCAGAGGGAGCAGCCTTTGCAAATCGCGGCCCTGGCCAGGCAGGCGGACATGCTGGTACCCGGGTTTGGCAAACCTGTTTATCCGGACTGGGAAAGTCTTTTCACAAGCCTCAATCTCGCTCTGCCGGAGCTGGCAACGTTGTGCATCGACGAATTTCCCTATCTGGTCAAGAACTGTCCGGAATTGCCGTCCATTGTCCAGAGGCTGGTGGATGCAAAAACTCTTCGGTATCATTTGATACTTTGCGGGTCTTCCCAGCAGATGATGCACGGCATGGTGCTGGACGGCGCTTCCCCGCTCTACGGGCGCTGTGATGAAGTCCTGCGCCTCAAGCCCATGGGGATATCCCATCTCAAGGCGTATCTAAATGTCAACGCCGTGGATGCGGTGCGGGAGTTCGGGGTGTGGGGCGGTGTTCCCCGGTATTGGGAGATCCGGAGGCAGTCCGGGAGTTTTGCAGATGCCGTCAAAAACAATCTCCTGGATCAATTCGGAGTACTTCATGAAGAACCTGAGCGACTATTTTACGATGAGATGCGTACGTCGACCCAGGCCTATTCCGTCTTGTGCCTGATCGGAGCGGGATGTCACCGGGTTTCTGAAATCGCGGGCCGTTTGGGAAAACCGGCCACCCACCTGTCCCGGATGCTCGGTTTTCTGATCGACCTCGGGTATGTCCGCAGGGAACTGCCTTTTGGCGAATCGGTCCGTTCCACCAAGAAAACCCTCTACAAGATTGACGATCCTTTTATGAATTTCTTTTTCACATTTCTCGCTCCCAACAAAAGCAGGCTTGAGTTCGGGCTGGTTGATCAGGTCTGGGGCGACATCAGCAAACAATACGATCAATATCTTTCAGGAACATGGGAACATCTTTGCCGCGGCGCGGTCCCGTTTCTTGAGTTTGACGGCAAGCGTTTCAACCCATCAAGCCGCTGGTGGGGAACCGGGCTGGACGGCAAGGCCATGGAGCTGGACCTGATGGCCGAGTCCGTTGATCAAAGCACTCTTCTGCTTGGTGAGGCCAAATGGAGCGACAAGGTCAATATGGGTGCGCTGCACGGCGAACTGGAGCGCAAGGCCAGGCAGGCTCCGCTTGTCAAGGGCAGACAGGTGATTCCGGTTTTGTTTGTGAAAAATGCCCGAGAAGAAACTTTTTCCGATGTGGGTTGCAAAGTTTTGACTCCGAGCGCTGTAATCGGCGGCATGGGGTGAAAGATTTGGAATGCTGGGATGAATGATCGTTCAACGTTCAGCGTTCAGGGTTCAGGGTTAAGAGATATTGGCCACCCCGATGAAACACCCTGAAGGGAACCCGGTTTCATGGGGCAGGCAGACAAGAAAGGTTCACCCTGTGACTGGAACCTACAACTTATGTAGACAAGAAGCTCAAGAAGCACTACTCCGACCTGGTATTCAGCGTACGATTGGTTGGTTATAAAAACCAGTTTGCCAGAATTTATCTGTTATTTGAGAAAAAAAGGTATCTGGCCCTGCCTGGTATCGGTACTGGCATAAACCTTGACGAGATCCAGTGGATGGCTATTGATGTCACCGGATTTCTGCCAATCAGTAACGGGATAATCAGCTTCGGATGAATAAATGAACATTTGTATTTTTCAAAATATCAACTTTTTGCATAAAGTTGAGATGTTTGTGATGATGCTTGCCAACCATATTCAAAATTAGTAAAAATTCCTTATGAGTACACCAAATATTCATGACAGCACTATCAAGTACTTTTTGTCGGATCGGCAGAATGCCATCAGCTTATTAAAATCCATGCTCCCTGAAAAAATCGTGAAGCAGCTTGATTTTAATAAGATTTATTACGAGAAGGACTCATATCTGCCCAAGAGTCTGCAGAGTTACTATTCAGACCTGGTTGTCAGCGTGCCGACCAAATGCGGTTCATATGTAGCCAAAGTATTTTTTCTTCTGGAGCACAAAAGTACTTTTAAGAAGAATACCCCGCTGCAGTTCTTGAGATATATCTTAGAGTTCTGGGAGCAATACCAGAAAAATACTGTTGAAACTAGGTTGCCGGTCATTATCCCGATATTGATAGCTCATCCAGAGGAGGGTTGGAAGCCCACCAAGTTGTCAGACCTGGTCAACCTGCCCTCTGATGATTTCAAAATTTTCATTCCTGACTTTAACTTTTTGCTGTATGATGCAGTAAATGATGACCCGGAAGACTATGATTTTGATGAAACTTTAAAAGCTCTTTTTACCCTCTGGCGGTATTCCCGGTCTCCAGAATTCATACAAGGGGTCCAAAAAGCCTTTCAATTGATAAAGAAGGTTGATCCCGAGGCGCGCTTGCTCGATTTTGTGCAATTGCTTTTGCGCTACCTTGAGTTAACCAGGGACGAAAAGGAATATATTGACATAAAAAAGATTGCCGAAACCGAGATAGACAAAGGGGAGGTATATATGGGAACCATAGCTGAAATGTTTAGAAGAGAAGGGGATGAGAGGACGAAGTCAGAGTATGAAAATAAAATTAAAGAGTATGAAAATCAAATTAATGTGTTGAAAAATGAATGGTTTGGTCATGCTATGCTTAAAAACGCCCAAGAAACCCTTATAGATGTAGCTGGCGACTTTCACGGCCCTTTACCGAATTCTCTCCAGGATAAAATCAAATCTATAGACTCCATCGATAGCCTGCGGACCATAACCAGAAAGTTTTATAAAACTCAGTCCATGGAAGAATTCTCCGAGCTCGTAAACCGAGCACTACAATAAAACACACATCCATAATAAGGTCACACTGCCAAGGTGTGACCTTTTTTGTCCTTGCGGTGTCCATAAAATACGATAAAAATAATCATAGCACTGAAAGTATATCAACTGAAAACACATGACACTTAACTTTCCAACCAATAGCCAAGAGAAGAAAGTGGGACATTATGTTGCCAGTTTAGTTATGTTGCCAGTATCCCGCTATTTTCTTCCTTATCCTGCCCAACCCCGCATTGATTTTTAAAGTACCCTGCATATCCCGCGGTTTGAAATAAAGAACCAAGAGACAGGAGTCAGTTTTCATTAACCAGGACTGGCTCCGGCTTTGTTGAACCCACCTGGACTTTTCCATTCATTTTTCTTCCCTTCAAAAATACAACCCGTCTGAGCAATAGCTCATGGAGGTTGTATGGCCAAGAAACGCTGTAAATTCTGCCGTTGTCTTTTCGTCCTCACTACCCGTAATCCCGATCAAAAGTACTGCTCCAAGCCTGATTGCCAGAGAGCACGCAAACGCCGGTGGCAAAAAATGAAGATGCAGGGTGACGAGGCCTATCGCTTGAACCAGAAGGACGCCCAGAAGCGGTGGTGTGAGAAGAACTCTGACTACTGGCGGAATTACAGGAAAAACAACCCGAACTACACCGGAAGTAACCGGGAAAGACAGCAGCA
>NZ_JYNP01000108.1 GCF_000934755.1 Desulfonatronovibrio magnus | reverse complement strand
CAGCAGTCAGTTTAACTGTTATTTTCGAAGAGTCCATTTTCAGCCTCATCTTCTCTGCCAATCCAGTAAGATAATTATTCACAACTCAATACTCCTGATCGTGAGGAACTGTCTGTGCGGGGTATGGCTTGCGCAGCCAATTATCCGCTCACCTCTTTCTAATAATTTGCATGGATATATTTGAGTATACTTAAAAATTTGAGAGCCAAAAGTTCTCATCGTTATGCCGGATTACGGCTTTCGTCGAAATATCGAATAAGTAAAATCATGGTAAATGAATGCAAAAGGTTTAGAGAAGTTTTGACTGTCAAGTTAAAAAATAAAAAATCATAAAAATGATTATTTTTCATTTACAAAAATAAAAATATTCTCTATCAAGTGACACGTTTACAAAATAATTATCTAACAAGCATTTGATTTATACTTTGGTCAAATGGACGTTTTTATATCTTACCGGCCATCACAATATGCCAGGAGCAAAATCTCTCTGAACGACACAAGGAAATGATTTCAACTTAATTTAATGACCTCATGTCTCATGGAAACAAAATATCAATCTGGATCAGCATTTTTCTGGCTTTTGCAGCACATGGTGCTCTCTTTGCTCTGCCATTCAAAAATCAGGAACCTGTTGAGGCAACCTTCAAGTCTGTCAGCTTTGTCCTTGTTGACCCTGTGCCTGAACAGTCTCAAGAAACCAGACCAAAGTCTGAGCCATTGTCTGAGCCAGTCGAAAACAATGAGCCAACGCCGGAACCACTACCTGAGCCAGAGCCAGATCCTGAGCCAAGACCAACACCTGATCCCATTCCAGAACCTGAGACTGAGCCTGTACCGATTCATAAGCCAGAACAAGAGCCGGGACCCATACCAGAACCTGAGCCAAAACCTGAGGAAAAACAGACCCAGTATGCTGAACCAGAAACGGTCTCTAAACATCCTGTCCAGGAAAGTATCACCCCTCCTGATCTGCGCGGCCCTGTGCAAAAGGACCCATTACCCGCAGAGCCGGTGCAAACAGCCTTTGGTGAGCCTGAAGGCCCAAGGTTCAATCAGAGAGTCATCCCGGAATACCCCATGCGGGCCAGGCGCATGGGACGGGAAGGAGTGGTGGGGCTTAAGCTGCACATAGATGAGCATGGTAATCTTGTGCAGGCGGAAATTATTGAAAAATCCGGACATGGCCTGGATGAGGCCGCCCTCAAAGCTGTTCAGCAGTCAACCTATTATCCGGCCAGTCGTAACGGGCAGTCGGTAGAAAGCCGGGCCAGGCTGAACATACGGTTTGAATTGAGGTAAGTGTATGACTGATTTGTTTCTTAAAGGCGGAATTCTCATGTGGCCCATCCTGGCCTGCTCCATTACGGCCCTGGCCGTTATCCTGCACAAGACCATGCAGTACAGAAGCATCATGGGCCAGTTGAGCATGTCTTTGAAGGAAGTCCAGCAGCAAAGGCCGCCTGTGCTGGAACCGCTGATAAGTGGTCTGGAAAGACACCTGGGAGAAAAGGAAATTGGCATAATCGGCACCAAGCTGGTCCGCAGGCTGGAGCGGGGGCTGGGCACTCTTTCTCTCATCTCAGTTATCAGCCCTCTGCTGGGGCTGACCGGAACAGTGCTGGGCATGATCAAGGCCTTTCAGTCCATGGCTGAAGTTGGGACACAGGTAGAACCGGCCATTCTGGCCACAGGCATCTGGGAAGCGCTCATCACCACTGCCTCAGGCCTGCTGGTGGCCATAGCAGCTCACGTAGCCTTTCACTACTTAGACAGCCGCATGGGAGAAATTACTCTGGGCATGAAGGAAATCACCCTGGCCCTGAGCACTAAGGCCTGTGAGCAGGAAGGTTGAATATGGAGTTTGAACGCATCAGGCACAGGCATACTCATATTGACATCGCTCCTCTGGTGGACATGGTTTTTCTGCTTCTTCTTTTCTTCATGCTCACCTATCAGGTAGTGGCTGACCACGGAATTGAACTCAGTCTGCCCGAGGCTGAGACATCCCAGGTCCAGGATTTGGCTGAGGTTGAAATCATTGTAGACTCAAAAGGGATTTTATACGTGAGTGGTACACAAACAAGTCTGGACCAGTTGCCCGGAGCCCTGAACAGGCTTTTCGTATCAAAGGAACAGCCCTTGATCATCCGGGCGGACAGGCAGGCCCATGTTGGAACTCTCGTGGGCGTAATGGACGCGGGCAGGTCTTCTGGATTCTCAAAAATCAGCGTGCTGACTGAAACAAAATAATCTGTTTTGTAACTGTTCAGCAAGGTAAAAATAAAAAGACATGGACCCCGGATCAAGTCCGGGGTGACGGTTAACGCAGGTAGTTGCCCTTTTCCGTCATTCCGGCGAAAGCCGGAATCCAGGTTGCTTAATAGTCTTATTGCAAATGTGGTGAACAGTTACTCTGTTTTTTGATAACCTTTGTGTCCTGGCTGCATGGATAGACATGGCTACTGGTAACACGAAATATAACTTATTAGACGAAAGCCAATAATAAAATTTCAATTCATAACATCCTGTAGTCTGCAAAAGGAGGAAAAATGCTTAAGAAACCAGTTTTGACAGGAGCAATGCTCATCTGGATGGCCTGTATTCTTATGTTGGCATCACCAGCACTGTCCCAGGATATGGAGGAAATAATTGTTACCTCCACACCCATCATTGACGGCAATGTAGTGGATTCCTACGGCTCTACCACAACTGTGGTCACTGAAGAACAGATCAGGAACCTTAATGCCCAGGATCTGGGCACGGCTCTCAGACGCACTCCAGGGGTAAACATCTCCCGCCATAACCAGATCGGCTCACATGGAGGGGCTGAAGGCGGGGCAGTGTTTATCCGGGGCATGGGCTCCAGTCGTCCCGGAGCTGAGATCAAAACTTTTATTGATGGTGTACCCATGTATATGGGCATATGGAACCATCCTCTCCTGGATCTTTTATCCATCGACACAGCAGCAGAAATTGAGGTTTTCAAGAGTCCTCAACCTCATCGTTTCGGGAATGCCTTTGGTGCAATAAATATTGTTCCCAAAAGACAGCGTAATGAAGGTTTCAAAACCAACCTGCATCTTGCAGGAGGAAGCTACAGTACAATAGTTCAGAGAGCGGAGCACGCAGGAAAGATCAGTGGAACAGATTACTATCTGGGACAAAGTTTCAGGAAATCAAGCGGACACAGGAAAAAATCCCATGGACAGCTGACCAACTACTTTGCACGGATAGGCACAGAACTGGGTGACAACTGGTATGCTTCAGTTTTTGGACTGCATACTGACAACCATGCCTGGGATCCTGGTGAAAAGGACGCCGACCCTCTGGAGAGAGAAGGAAAGTACGGTACAGAGGCATGGATGGGATCAGCAAAAGTTGAACATGATTACGAAAGGTTTAGAGGGTCTGTTCAGGTATATGCAAATCAAGGGGAGGGTCAGCAGCTGGACAGGCCGGACGGAAGGCCAGATGCCATATGGAAGTTCAAGTATCATGGCATCAAAGCCGTGGAAGAACTGAACCTGTGGACAGGAGGTGAACTGCGTCTGGGATTTGATTATGATATCACCACAGGAGAAGGCAGACCAGGAGGTGACAAATGGGACGGCCCCACCAACAGGGTCACCTCGCCGTACATGGCCATAAATCAGTTTATTGGCGATGAGTCAGGATTTTATGCCATTCCTTCGGCAGGACTCAGGTACTACAATCATAACCGCTTCTCCTCAGAAACCGCTCCTCATGCAGGGCTGATTCTGGGCTACAGGAACACTCAGATTCATTTTGGCTATTCTAAGGGCGTACTATATCCCGGTCTGGAAGTTGTGTACCTGTCAGAAGAATCCATCCCTGCCCTGGGAGAGTCGTGGAAAGACCTTAAGGCTGAAACCATGGATCACTATGAAGTGGGAATAAGTCATTCCTGGGAAAAAGTCAGGGCTGATCTGACACTGTTCAGGGACAAGGGCAAAAACAGATATGTTATTGATCCGCCTCCACCTTTTCCGCCTGCATACGACAATATCGGCACTTATCGTACCCAGGGGGTTGAGGCAACTCTTAGCTATAATCCGATTAATGATCTTTCGCTCTTTGCAGGGGTTACTTTTCTGGACTCAGATCCCAGCGACCTGCCTTATGCCCCCGAAAGGACATTCAGCGCGGGACTTAACTGGCGCTTTTTCAAGAGTTTCCAACTCAGCCTTGATGGTCAATATGTTTCAGAAAGATACGTAGAATCAAGAACCCGGCGGGATGGCTTCACCAATGAAAACAAAGTGGGAAGCCATTACCTGCTCAATGGAAAACTAAGCTATCTTTACAAAATGGAATCAAGCAACCTGGATCTTGAATTTTTCATTGCCGGTGAAAACCTGACTGATGTCGATTATGAATACAAACCAGGCTACCCCATGCCCGGCATCAACGGCATGGTAGGCGTAAGTGTTAGGTTCTAACTTTTCTAACCATGCAAACTATCACGATTATTCTCACTCTACTATGCAGCCTCTTACTTCCCGGTCACACCCCGGCCGGGAAGCTAATAGTGCAGGATGTGACGGGACGGACCATCACCGTTCCCCATGATCCAAAACGAATAGTGTGTCTTGCTCCAGGCACCCTGCGGCTCATTGTCTATCTCCAGGCCCAGGACAGGGTAGTGGCTGTGGAAAACATGGAAAAGATCAACCCGAGAGGGAGGCCTTACTGGATTGCCGGCCCGGACTTGCATGATCTGCCCATTGCCGGACCGGGAGGTCCGGCAAGCATAAATCAAAAGCCAAATATGGAGCAGTTAATTAGCCTTGATCCGGATGTAATCTTTATCACCTACATGGACCCTGCACTGGCTGATGAAGTGCAGAAGGTTCTTGGCATTCCCATTGTTGTGCTTGGATATGGGCCATTTGCCACCTTTGATGAGACAGTCTTTGACTCCCTTATGCTGGCCGGAAAGATACTCAACAAGCAGCAAAGAGCCAGGGACGTGACTGATTACATCAAAGCATCCATCAATGATTTGAAACAAAGAGCAGCCAACTCTCAAATCCGGGAAACTCCAGGGGTCTATATAGGCGGAATCGGCTACCGGGGTTCTCAGGGCCTGGAAAGCACTGACCAGGACTATCCACCATTTGAATGGCTCCAGGCCAGGAACCTGGCCCGAGAAATCCAGGCGTTGAAGCGCAGCCATATCTATACCAACCTGGAAAACCTGCTTAAAATCGACCCAGAAATCATCTTCATTGACGGAGGTGGACTGCGACTCGCTGCGGAAGCGTATCACAAAAAACCAGAGATATATAACGGGCTCAGAGCGTTCAGAGAAGAAAAGGTTCACGTACTGCATCCATACAACTGGTACCTGACCAACATTGATACAGCCCTGATTGGCGGCTATACCATCGGCAGAATAATTTATCCTGATTCTTTTGATGGTCTGGATATCAGGGAAAAGGCTGATGAAATATATAATTTTCTGGTTGGAAAGTCTGTAAACGCTGAAATGGAAAAAGAATATGGAAAACTGGGCGAAATGCCTGATTTTTTGAGATAGGAGGATGTCAAGCACATAATTTCATGGCAATTGTTTAGGTGATGGTAGTGGATGAGATATCAATACCAGACAGTATTGCAATTAAAGGTTGAAAAGGCAGGATCCAGGGTGACAAGAGGCAGCCCTTCCAGTTCACTTTGGGCGGCCAGCATACGATCAAATGGGTCTCTGTGCTGCACGGCGTAAGAGCCTGCACGCAATGAATGGACAAAAGTTATTGGCAAGTGAATAAAACCATCCGCTGACACCAGTTCGGAAAATCTCTTTGTAACATCAGGCACATGATCCAGTTTGCCTATTCGATGTTTTGTAGCAATTTCCCATGCGCTGGCTGCACTTACAAAAATTGAGTTTTCTTCTCGGAGCATAATATAACGTGCCTTTTCAGACAACTTGGGGTCATCAGTAAACCACCAAAGCAATGCGTGAGTGTCCAGTAAATATTTCATTTTGTTTCCCAAGCTTGAACTTCTTCTTCAGGCAAAGGCTCGAAAAAAGCTTCAGAAATTTTACCGGATAATCGTCCTGGCTTGCGCTGAACCCTATCTGGAGGCAAAGCCGTCAGAAGAGCGTAAGGCTTGCCAGCTTTGGCCAGGATGATTTCCTGGCCGGAGTGAGCCATTTCTAATAGTTTTGAAAAGTTGGTCTTGGCTTCACTAACATTAACAATCATAACACAACCCCCCTCCCCTTGAACTAATATTAACGACTAACCTATTTTTGGATATGGATATTGTCAACAAGTAAAGATTTTTCAGTTCATGAAAATATTATCCCAAATAAAATTAAGCCTGAGAGGAAACATACTATGTCCAATTATTATCCAGTCCATGGTTCATCTGGAATCAACAAGGCCAAGGCTGATTTTTTTGATGCCCAAGCCAATGCCCAATGGGCCAATGACAACTATACCCGAGAGGAAATGGAAAAGATTCAAAAGGTCCTGACCACCATTTCTGACCTGAACGGGATGACTATTCTGGAGCCTGGCTGTGGTACTGGTCGGCTGACCAGAATCCTGTCAGAACAGGTTGGAAAGCAGGGCAAGGTTATATCCTTTGATATCAGCAATAGAATGATCCAGAACGCTGAAAATCTTCTAACTGACGCAGACAACGTTGAGTTTCACACCAATTGTCTGGAAGCCTTAAACCTTAAAGCGGCAAGCTTTGACTGTGTATTCTGCCACCAGGTCTTTCCTCATTTTGACTGTAAACCCACGGCCCTCAAAATCATGGAACATGCCTTGAAGCCCGGCGGCATTTTAGTCATCCTGCATCTTATCGGCATGGCAAAAATTAATGACGTACACCGAAAAGCCGGCACAGCAGTGGCTCATGACATGATGCCGGACAGCAGGGAACTTAAACAACTGCTGGATGAGCATTGTTTTAAACTGGAACATATGGAGGACCTGGAGCATTTATATTTTGTCTTTGCCAGAAAAAGCTGATAATTTACTTGCGTTTTCAGTTTTCAGAAACATATAATGTTCCCGGCTGTGAGGGCTTACCCATGGAGTAATTTTTCCATTTTTCCGGTTTAAGTGTACTTGAATGTAAAGAAAAGAATATCTCACGCCCGGCATAGGAATGCCTTGAGTCGCGGAGCAAGGCAGGAGGAAGACAGTTAATATTCATACCCCCTGAACCGGGGTCAGTGATACCAGAAGGCGGCTCTGGGCGGGATTTTATAGTTTAAACTACCCCGGCATTTTATTAAAAGGAGATAAAAACATATGAATTGCAACCTTACCCCGGAACAGATCAGAAAATCAGTCGAGTTCCACGGTCATGAATGCCCCGGACTGTGGATTGGACTGCGTGCAGCAGAACTTTGTCTGAACGAACTTGGGCATAATGACCAGGATCCCATCACTGCTGTGGTGGAAACAGATATGTGCGGGGTGGACGCTATACAGGTCCTGACCGGCTGCACTTTTGGTAAGGGCAACCTCATTCACAAAGACCTGGGCAAGACAGCCTTTTCATTTTACCGCAAAAGCGACGGCAAGGCCCTGCGGGCTGTTTTTCAACGAAGCGCCATGGGTGAGGAAGGCGAGGAAATGAGAGCACTGACCAAGAAAATATTCTCCGGCCAAGCCACGGATGAGGAAAAACTCAAGGCAAAAGAGCTCAAGGAAAAAGCAAAAAAACGTATATTTGATGCTCCGTTAAGTGAGCTCTTCATTACAAACAATATCGAAACCCCGTCTCCGCGGCCGGCCAAAATCCTGGATAGTTTAGAATGTAAGGCATGTAATGAGTCCACCATGGAATCCCGGACCCGGCGTTTTGACGGCCAAGTATACTGCATCCCATGCTTTGAAAAGGTTGAACAGAAAATCTGATTTTTACATGTTCATCCGGCTGAAACGCACTTTTAAAGCAGCTTTTCAGTAGCTCCTGTGCATAATGTGATCTCATTGGCAAAAATCATCATAGCAATGGACAAGCCCTGTATTTCGATACTTTTTTCAAAAAAAATCCTTCCTCATGCAAAAGTGCTCACTTTTGACGGTAAAAATCAGGGGATATAATATCCAGACCCGCTTCTGGGATGTCTGGACTGCTCTCCCCTGACAGCCCTGCCAAAAGCTTGACCAAGCCTTTCACAGGCCTGCACCGCTCTTATGGGGTCGGACCTAATCAAGTTATTGAGTT
Organism: Desulfonatronovibrio magnus; assembly: GCF_000934755.1. Classification (NCBI taxonomy): domain Bacteria; kingdom Pseudomonadati; phylum Thermodesulfobacteriota; class Desulfovibrionia; order Desulfovibrionales; family Desulfonatronovibrionaceae; genus Desulfonatronovibrio; species Desulfonatronovibrio magnus. The sequence goes on along the minus strand of NZ_JYNP01000108.1, from coordinate 246 downwards.
AATTGTATAAATATCCTCTATATAGTCTAAAATTGGCCTTAGAACGCCCATTTCGATGCTCAAAAACCAGTTGTAAGCAAATATGCCCAGAGCCAACAGATATTTTTTGCCTGATCATGTATGGCATATTACCCATAGATGCCATAAAAAGGAATTCTTGCTTAAATTCGCCAAGGACCGTAGCACATGGGTAAAATGGTTGTTTGAAGCCAAAAAAAGGTATGGGCTACAGGTATTGAACTATAC
>NZ_JYNP01000107.1 GCF_000934755.1 Desulfonatronovibrio magnus | reverse complement strand
CTTTTCTGGCAAATGTGCATCAATCATAAGCAAAAATCGAAAAATATGAAAATTATAACCGTTTGATTTTATTAGCAAAACGATTATAGTTACTTAGAAGCTCCTCACACGGGCGGACCGGGACCGAACTTGTGAGTAACTAAAAAATCAGCTTTAACACGAGATTGCTTCGCTTCGCTCGCAATGACACCTGAGTTGTCAGGGATGTGGTTACTCAAAACCTGTCATTGCGAGGGAGCCTAAGCGACCGAAGCAATCTGTATGGTAAAACCATAATGACCTGAATTTATTGCAGATATGATTCCAGTTACTTGTAAGAAGAGGAACCATGAACTGTGAACGTCAAGGTTCAAGCATGGCATTTTCTACGGCATGTTGAACAGTTGTTATGAAATATGCATTGGCTTTGAACGGTTAATGGTTTGTTGTCAGACCTTGAAAAAAATGTCTGGCATTGACCCCGAGTGAGCGTACTTTATATCCTCCTTCCTGGACAACAAGAGTTGGCAATGTAAGAGATGCAAGCAAAGAACCGTTGTTTAGAAAATCTGAGGCTTTTAGAGACCATGAGCCAGTGGGATCACCTTTGGCTGTGTCCAGGCCCAGAGCAATTACCAGAAAGGCTGGTTTGAATCTGTTGATTTTGCGTACGGCCCGTTCCAGAGCAGACAGGTATTTGTGACCGTCCATATCCTGAGGAAGGGGATAGTTCACATTAAATCCAAAACCTTTTCCAGTCCCTTTTTCCTGGGAATAGCCGCTGAAATAGGGATAAGTGAATCTTGGCTGACCATGCAGGGATATAGTCAGAACATCGCAGCGTTCATAAAAAATATCCTGGGTCCCATTACCATGATGATAATCTACGTCGATTACAGCCACTTTTCCATGTCGGCTCAGATAGTTGGCGGCAATGGCCGTGGAATTAAAATAGCAGAAGCCTCCGAAAACCTTACGTTCAGCATGATGGCCAGGGGGCCTGACCAGAGCATAGGCCAGGCGATGCCCCTTTAAAAGACTGTTTGCAGCGGTCAAAGCAGCATCCACGGCTCTTCTCGCAGCGAGGTAAGCGTTACTGTTGATGGGAGTAAAGGTATCAATACAGAAATATCCCGCCCTGACAGGAAGCTCTTTGGGTGGCCTGGCAGCATTGCGAACTGGAAAGACGTATGGATAAACAGATTGCCCAGGCTTAAGCCCAGAGCATACATTTTTTAGATAAGTAACGAGTTTTTTATCATGAACTGCCAGGATATGATCTTTTGAATGCCGGACTAAATTAATTTTTTCAAACAGTCCTGTTTTATTCAGTTCATCCAGAATTGATGAAATCCTTACTGGGGACTGCACGTATCCACGTTCATGGACATGATGAATCTCGTGCTTGTCATTGACACAAAGGGCGATAACTTTGTCTACGTATATTGATCGTACCTGATTTTTTTCGAACTTTTTTCCGGTATATTTGGGTTTTCGAAGCTTTATGGGATCATCTCGGAAAGACTCTGTGACCATGTCAATATATTCCGGCGGGCATTTATGGCCATACCTGCGCTCAAGAATGGCCCTGACAATAAGTCTCACTTTATCCCGGCCCAGGACAGGCTCCCTGTCCAGAGGGTCAAGTACAAGATAGGGTGGACAATCGTCCTTAAGTGTCAGTGGTGTTTCATAGGCAGTTCCGGTTATAGGCCTGGCTCCAAAACGTTCATAAAATTTAAGTCTGGAACGATTCTGGGAGATAATCTTTTTATCAGTGCATATTTTTTCATCATCAGGCAGGCATTCAAAAAAAATACCCTGCATATTCAGGGAGATTGCCTCTTCCCTGATACGCAGGTAAAGAGCTCCACCAATTCCTCCCCCTGTTTTTTTGCCAGCGGTTGAAATATAATCCAGATAACCGAAATCAAGATCAGGTGCATGCATCAGTACTGCAAAGCCCTTGAGATTTCCATTGCTACCCTCTGCCACAAAAAGTATGCTTCGGAAGCGGTGTTTTAAGGGGTTTTTCAATTGTGAGGGAAGAAGGCCTGAATCTTTCTCTGTGATCAGTGGAAACTGTTCCTTGAGGATTTCCCTGACCCGGACCAATATTTCTTTGTCTCTTGACAAAGTATCGTCATAGATGCGGCGTATTCTGAACATTTTTGGATCCATTCTGGTTAACAAAAGCTTCTGGATATTTTAAACATCTGGTATCTGTTCACGATGCTGTAAGGACAGCTAAGCCTTTGTTAAAAGTGGTGCCTGCTTCCAGCAGGCCTTCTTTAAAAAACAGCCGGCAGGATGCCGGCTCCACTTACAATTGCCATAACGACCAACATATTGGTTTGAAATTTTCAATAAGCGCCTGACAGCACTTATCCAGTGAAAAAAAATCCATTGCCTACTTGCTTGGGGCTGAGTATGTCGACAGGTATTACGAAAGTGGTCATGTTACGAAATTTTTTTGGGGCATTATTGCTCAAAACTTTTATAGGCTGGGGGTTTGATGGATATTATCAGCTACTTTGATATGCAGGTTTACCGGCAATCCTCCAGAAAGAAGCTGCAGGCTCGCCGGGAAAGCAGGCGCATCCGGCATGAACACGCCTGGATTGTTGCGCGCAAGGCTGCATCTCTGTTAAGAGAGCACTTTGCAGCTTCTCGTATTGTAGTGTTCGATTCCCTGTTGCACCCCCAGAGCCTGCCGTTCTCATCGTTTACGATCAGCCTGCCAGGGCTCAGGCCCTTGCCAGTCTGCTGGGGTATGACTAACCATGGAGATAATGCATAAACCGTGCTAATTGAAACCAAATCTCCTTTGATGCTTGAAGTTTTTCAGAAAGCAGATCTGGTGGCTTCAACCCAGACAACTGTCCTTCTCACAGGTGAGACAGGTGTGGGCAAAAGTACTCTGGCCAGGCACATCCACCTTTGTTCCGGCAACCGAGACAAACCTTTCGCGGCCATTAACTGCGGGGCTATCCCTGAAAATCTTATTGAGAGCGAACTTTTTGGCCATGAAAAAGGTGCCTTCACCGGAGCGATTTCGCGCAAAACCGGCAGGTTTGAACTGGCCGACAAAGGAACAATTTTTCTGGATGAAGTTGGTACATTAAGTCTCTCAGCCCAGGTTAAACTTTTGTATTTCCTTCAGGACAGGATATTTCAGCGCGTAGGAGGAACAAGGGACATCCATGTAACAGTGAGAATTATTGCAGCCACCAATGCTGATCTTCGGTCATTATGCTCCAGAGGTCAGTTTAGACAGGACCTTATGTACAGACTGAACGTTTTTCCCATAGAGATCCCTCCCTTAAGAGACAGAGTAGAAGATATCCCGCTCATAGCCGGAAATATATTGTCAAGACTCAAGCAGGTCCTGCCCAGAAAGGTTGAAGCCATCAGTAAGGAGGTACTTGAAGCTTTTGAAAAATACTCCTGGCCTGGAAATGTCAGGGAATTGGAAAACCTGGTGGAAAGAGCCCTTATCCTGGAAAACTCCAGTCTGCTGACTCCCATGAGCTTTCCACCCCAGCTTTTTGTCCACCAGCCAGGCTGTGGAAGTGATCTGATTAATATTAACCTGCCACTATCTCAGGTCAGAAAAGTTCATATGGAAGCCATAGAAAAACAGTATCTTCAGCAAATGCTCATAAAAAACAAAGGTAAAATCAAAGATTCAGCACAGCAGGCCGGAATTGGAGAAAGACAGTTGAATAAGCTTATGAGCAAGTACGGCTTAAATAAAAATGACTTCAAAAATCGCTGATATCTGCTTGCCTGAGGCTTGACCCGAGTGCCGGAATCCATTTTCTCACTGCCGTTGACAACAAATCCCAGTCCGCCCGTGGAGAGCTCTTTTAACTCTCAAGAGGGGAGCATTACGCTTTTTTGAAAAGTTAATTGGTGACAGTCCCCGTGCCATGCTGTCAGAATCAGTTTTTAACACTAAAAAAGTTATGGCATGCAACTGAAATATCTTGAGAGTCAAAAGTTCCTCCAGTCATGCCGGACTTGATCCGGCATCCAGTCTTTTATCCTATTGAAAAGACACTGGATTCCGGCTTTCGACGGAATGACGAAAAGGTAGAATCATGGTAAATGAATTCAAATGGTTAAAAGCACTTTTGACTGTTAAGTCAAATATAAAATTTTCAGAAACGAGTAATGCTCCCCTTTCAAGATTAAACCGGAATCTTCAGTTCTGCATTATCTGTGACCGGAATTATGCATTCCGTTTTTTTATCCATGATAACGCTTAGTTATCCGTGATCCAGTCTCTACTTCTTTTCACCTCTATTACTTTCCCTTGATTCAGACTCAACTGCAAAAGGTCAAAGACTTAACGCTAAAGCGACATTTTATGTAAATAATTGCCTTGGCCCCTGGGGACAGGCATTTTTGCCGACATCAAACCGCTTAATTGCCGTACTGTCCTGCGATAAAATAGCCAGTCCCCCCTCCGGACTGTATGCCTCCGGGCAGGAAGCCGTGCCACATGCAAAGCGCTAAACAGATACCCAAAATTTATTTTGGCCAGGCGCACTTGATTCACCGGAATCTTCGGTTCTGATATTTTGCTGTCATTATTTGCAACTGCCTGAATTAATTATCAATAATTTTGGCATGCTGTTTGTTTATTTATAACTGCTGACAAGTCATCCATCCAAAATCACAACCATAAAGGAATAAGATATGAAACAACAAGAGCTGGTTGAAATTGAGCCTGAACCTCCTTCTACTTTTGCTGCAGGCCCGGATAATTCTTTTTTGTCAAATTTGCCTGAAAACATTGCGGTTTCAGATTCATTTTTTTCTTATACTGAAAAACATTATAGTCCGGAACTGGTTTCAGATTTCAGGGAGAAACATTTTCCAGGGGTGTCTCTTAAAGACTGGAACAACTGGAGATGGCAGATCAAAAACAGGATTTGCCGGGCAAAGAATCTTGAGAAATATCTCAAACTGTCGCCTGCTGAAAAAGCAGCCGCTGCTGTGGAAAATCTTCTGCCCCTTTCAGTCACTCCATATTACATGAGTCTGGTTCACCAGACAGACAGCAGTGATCCTGTCCGAAAGTGCGTTATCCCCAATGCAATGGAATTGATCAAAGGCCCCGGTGAAGAGGATGATCCCTTACACGAAGACCGAGACAGTCCTGTGCCTGGCATTATTCACAGGTACCCCGACCGGGTGCTTTTTCTAAGCACAGGTTTCTGCTCCACTTATTGTCGCTATTGCACAAGGTCACGAATTGTTGGTCAGCGAGGAGTGTACGGCATTGAAAGATGGAAACAGGGAGTGGACTATGTCCGGCATAACCCTCAGGTAAGGGACGTGCTTATATCCGGAGGAGATCCCCTGACCATGAATGATAATCAAATAGAGTATCTCCTCAAAAGTCTGAGGCAGATCAGGCATGTGGAAATCATCAGAATCGGTACAAAAGTTCCGGCTGTTCTTCCCCAGAGAATAACTAAAAATCTGTGCGCCATGCTAAAAAAATACCATCCCCTTTACATGAGTCTTCATTTCACTCATCCGCGGGAATTGACAAATGAATCCATGAAGGGCTGTTTCAGACTTGCACAGGCAGGCATTCCCCTGGGTGCTCAGACTGTCCTTCTCAAAGGCGTAAACGATGAACCGGAAATCATGAAAAGGTTGAATAACAGGCTTCTTCAGGCCAGGGTGCGTCCTTACTATCTTTATCAATGCGATCCGGTTCCAGGGTCAGGTCATTTCAGAACCACAATAAAAAAAGGCCTGGATATTATTCAGGGGCTTAGAGGTCATACATCGGGTTATGCCGTACCACAGTACGTTATTGATCTGCCTGGGGGAGGGGGAAAAACACCTGTTTTGCCCGGTTATTATCAGAACCGCAGTGAATATGGACATGTGTTTAAAAATTTCGAAAACAAAGTATTTTTCTATCCTGAGCTATCTGCTGGCAATGATTTTATCAATCTTAACCTGATCAGCGCAGACAGCGCTGCCGGAGGCAGACAATGAAAATGGGAATGACTTATGATTTGCGCCAGGACTATCTCAAACAGGGCCTGAGCATGGAGCAGACAGCTGAACTTGACAAGCCTGAAACCATTGAAGCCATAGAAATGGTACTAAACTCTCTTGGATTTGAGGTGGAAAAGATAGGCAATGCCGCGGAACTTTGCCGCTTATTAACCGAGGGAGTCAGGTGGGACATGGTCTTTAATATATGTGAAGGAATATTCGGCCCTGGCCGGGAATCCCTTGTTCCGTGCCTGCTGGATTATCACCGGATACCTTACGTTTTTTCAGATCCAGCTGTTATGGCCGTATGCCTGCACAAAGGGCTCTGCAAGCGGACAGTCAGAGATATGGGGCTTCCAACTGGCTGGTTTCATGTAATCTGGTCCATGAGTGAGCTCAAAAAGATTACCATGAACTTTCCAGCCTTTGTTAAACCGGTTTCCGAGGGGACGGGAAAAGGTATATCTCAAAAATCCCTGGTCGGTAATATAAATGAACTTGGAGAAATGAGCAGGGATCTTCTGTCCCGTTACAATCAGCCCTTGATCGTGGAAGAATATCTGCCTGGAAAGGAAGTTACCGTAGGAATTGTGGGGTCAAAAGATCAGTCCAGGGCCATTGGGGTCATGGAGGTAATTATGGGTAATGAAAAAATTTATTCATATGAGGTCAAGGAAAATTATGAGCACCAGGTACAATACGCACTGGTTCAGGGAGAACTCAAACACCAGGCCATAGATCTTGCCCTTAAAGTCTGGCAGGGGCTTGGCTGCTTAGACGGGGGCAGAGTGGACCTGAGACAGGATAAGTATGGCCGCATGACGTTCATGGAAATTAATCCACTGGCAGGTCTCAACCCCATACATTCTGACTTGCCCATACTGTGCAGACTGGCCGGCTGGAGCTTTGAGAGACTGTTAAATGAGATAACCATGTCCGCATTAGCGAGGTATGGTCTGGAAATACCAGCAAAAGCCAGGCTATTGCCTGCAGATCAGGTAAGTTCATGAGCAGTCCTCATCAAACGGATTCGGGTACGCATATAGTTGTGCTGACCTCATCCTTTGCTTCAAAGGTTAGAAAAGACCAGCAGGACAATCTGGTCCAGGTGCGGTTGGTCGTAGATCTCTTAACCAGTCTCGGATTTGAGGTCAGCATAGTCTCAGCTACCTTAGACATGGAAAGTCTAAGCAGACAGCTTTACATGCTCAGGCCGGATCTGGTCTTTAATCTGGTAGAAGAAGTACAGGGTAGAGGTGCCTTTATCCATTTTCCCCTCGCTGTGCTTGAAAGTATGAATATTCCATATACTGGCAACAGCCATTCATCCATGGTCATGACTTCTTCTAAAATTCTGGCCAAAAAAATTATGCTGGCCCATGATATCCTGACCCCATCCTGGCTGACCCCTTCAAATCTTAATGACAAAAGAACCATTCAAGGCAGACATCTTGTTAAATCCGTATGGGAACATGGATCTCTAAGCCTGAGTAAAACAAGCGTTGTCAGAGAGTTTTGCCCTCGGAAAATACGTACAAAAATAAAAAAACTGCAGCAAAAATACGGTGGTGATTGGTTTGTGGAAACTTATATTCCCGGCCGGGAACTCAATGTTTCCATGTTGGAAACCAGCCATGGCCCTGAGATCCTTCCTGTGGCCGAGATAATCTTTGATGGAATGCCCTGCGGGTTGCCCAGGATTGTTGACTACCAGGCCAAGTGGGATGAAAAATCAGCTTCAGCGAGGGGCACAAGAAGGGAGTTTGTTTCTGAGGCAGGGCAAGACAATATTGTGATAATGGTAAAAAATATTGCCATAAAATGCTGGGAAATTTTTGAGTTGTCAGGATACGCAAGAGTGGATTTCAGAGTGGATCCGGAAAATATTCCATTTGTCCTGGAGATCAATACTAATCCGTGTCTGTCTCTCGATGCAGGCTTTATGGCCTCAGCCTGCGAAGCCGGAATGAAGCCTGTTCAGGTCATAAACTCAATTGTCCAGACAGGATTTACAAGGTACAGCCATTGAAAGCCTTTGACTTTGATGAACGTCTTGATGCCTCAAGTCAGTATGAGATAGAAAGCATTTTGGCTTCTACCGGTGTTTTCAGCAGCCAGGAAATTGAGATGGCTGTTGAGCTTGTAAGGGAAAACTTAGAAAAGGGAAGCCAAGGATCAGGTTATTTTTTTCTCCTGGCAAGGGATGAATCAGACAAGATGGCGGGATTTACCTGTTTTGGACTGATCCCTTGTACTATTTACAGCTATGATCTGTATTGGATAGCGGTACGCAGTGATTGCCAGGGTATGGGACTTGGCAGAAGGCTCTGCTTGCTGACAGAAGCACAGGTAAAAAAACGCGGGGGTAAGAAAATATATGCTGAAACATCAGGTCGAAAAGACTATGCCTTAACCAGGAATTTTTATCTAAAAATGGGGTTTCAAGAGCTTGGCAGGCTTGAAGATTACTACGCTCCAGGCGATGATAAAGTGATTTATGGAAAAGATATTTGATGGCTTGTATTTGTTTAGTGCTTACAAGTAACTATAATCGTTTTTGTAATAAAATCAGACGGTTATAATTTTCACAATTTTTATAATTTTTACATATGATTGATTCTCAATTTCCTGAAAAGTTCCTTCAAAGATGGGAACTTTGCGCCTGGCACAGCTTCCTGCCCGGAGGCTTACAGCCCGGAGGGGGACTGTCCCTCGCTGTGTAGATTTTTTCATCAAAGCAGATTTCTTCCAGAAACCAATGCAGCATCAATCTTTTTTATAGTACCTCGCGGGGACTGTCCCAATTTCCAAATATGGGACTGTTCTTCAAGGTGGAGGCGGCTTCCA
>NZ_JYNP01000106.1 GCF_000934755.1 Desulfonatronovibrio magnus | reverse complement strand
TGTCCTTGATGGGCAGGCCCTGCAGGGCGGTTCGGGATATAACATGGTATACTGTAGGTTGGTTTTCACGAATAAATCTGGCTATTCTTGGCATGGTAGAACCTCCATGAATGCTTGTGGTTGCTGGGTTGAGAGGAAAGTAGCGAAATGTGGTGAAAATGTCAACTAATCAACCTGTCCCCACTTTCTTAATATTGGTCTTAAACCATCTGGGGTTTTCCAGAGTTTCAAACTCACCTGTGATCTTATCTTTGAGATATCCCCGGACCACAGTAATATCTTGTATGCCTGCGTCTCTTAAAGCCTTAATCTGCCAGTCAAGAAGCGGCTTGCCATACAGCTCGACCAGGCATTTTGGTCGGTCATCTGTTAGGCTTAGAAGCCTTGATCCCCGGCCTGCGGCCAAAATTATTGCTTTCATAAAAAAGATTATACCACAGAGAGCACAGAGGCTCACAGAGAAAAAGGTTAAGAACAACTCTCTTTACGCCCTCTGTTGACATCATAAGTGTTTTCAGGTCACAGAAAAACATAAAGAAATAAACTCAGCCTGGTAAACCTTGACAAAATAAGCATGGATGTTTAATGTTGATAACGTTCGGTGCTGCTTGTCAGCTCGATAGGGTCCGCCCCGCCGAACATCAATAAACAATCAAGCCTCCGCAAGGAGGCTTTTGTTTTTTTCCCACCAGGGTATTAAGGGACTGTCATCTGGAAATATTTTCAAGCCATCCACCTTGCTTTGATTGGTATTAGATGAGTTGTACAGCAGGGGGAATACTTTTTTGAAATATTCATAATCAAAGCGCTGATAGCGCATTGTATGGTATATGTTGTACGAACACATATCTGCCGCCTGAATTCCTTCTGAAAGTTCACTTCGCACAAAGAGAGGCATTTCCACGATATGCCTGAACCTGCAGTCGGCACTGGTTCCACTTTCCAGAAAGTATGCATGTTTTCTGGCCAGAGAAAGGTTGGCCTGTCTGCTGATATCATCTGTAACCATTATAGCTTTATGTTTGCGGTGCTTTTCCCGCATATAGTTTTCCACCCTCTCACGTAAGAGCTCCCAGGCCTTGCGGTGCAGTTTTGAGGCGTCCATGTAATCCTGCAGATATCTCTTATCTATAACCACGGAAACCAGCACTGCCGGAACTGCAAACAGCTGGTTGTAGTATGTAGCCACAAGATCATCCACTTCTTCCATGGTCAGCAGGGAGAGAAAGGGATGTTTTTGCCTTTCCCTGTTTATCCTGATCCAGTTTGATTTTATCTCGCACTCATCAAGTGAAACCTGGCCTGCATTATGAACCTGGAGCAGTATTTTCTTTTTGGCGGCTATAGGATCATAAAACTTGCGCCAGTTATGTTCAAATATCCCCAAAGCTGTTAATACATACAACCAGTCTTTGGGAGAAGCTGAATAATCCATCCCGGGATGTATACCGTGGGTATCCAGGTTTCCTGTCTCATCTACGTAAAATATGTACAAAGTAATATCCTCGTGTGTTGGTACGAAGAAATACTTAACAGGCAAATTTACAGGGGTAAACCAAAAAACTTTCTGATCAATTGTACGTCAAGCTCAGACACCTGGTCCTCCCTCTCAGGATGCCACATTACAGCCATCAGAGGTTTGTCCTGGTGATAGAAGCCTTCAATACGGTCCTGATTGTCTCTGGCAAAGGGTATGGTATAAGCGGCGGGTTAATTTCAAGAGGTCCGCAGTTGTCGTGGTAGGAATTTACCGTATGTTCTTCCCCATCAATACTTACTTCATGCCTTGTACCTGCATGACCAGTGCAGGCAGTAACCTTATATCCAAAATAGTGAGCCATGATCTGCAGACCCCGGCACACTCCAAACATTGGAAGCTCATTTTCCAGGGCATATCTGATTAAAAGTCAACTAATCAACCTGTTGGCTTCTTTTTTTAAAGCTTAAAAACCGGATGAAAAAAGCAGGCGGGGTAAATCTGTGTATAGCAGGATACTGGCAACATAATGTCACAGTTGGCTCCTCTGGCCGGTAATGCCGGTTATAAGGGCCGTTTTCATGGGTGTTATTCCAGAGATTTTAGTAAAGCATATTTTGTCTGTCCCTGTTGGCTTCTTGAAATGGGAGGTGCAAGGGATCAGTAAAAACCCTTGTGACGGTATCAAGAAGTTTGAAGAGAACAATGTCCAGGAACGTTACCTGACCCCGGAAGAACTCGAAAGGCTATGCGTGGCCATAAGAGAGAGTGAAAACCCTTTGCTTGAGCCGATAATCCTCATGCTGATCCTGACTGGAGCCCGGAAAAGTGAGATCCTGAATGCCAGATGGGAGGACGTTGATCTTCAAAGGAAATCCATCAGGTTCCCGTTTACAAAAAGTGGTAAGCCCCGGACAGTTCCTCTTTCTGACAGCGCTGTAGGTGTGCTGGAAGGTCTTGAGCGCACAGGTCTGTATGTATTCCCGAACCCTGATACCGGGAAGCCATTTACCTCAGTTTACAGGTCATGGTTTACTGCCAGAGAAAAAGCTTGTCTGGAAGACGTAAAGCTGCATACCCTCCGGCACAGCTTCGCCAGCTTCCTGATTAACGCTGGGCGTTCGATATATGAGGTTGGAGCCTTGCTCGGTCACAGTAAGATTGAAACCACTATGCGCTATGCGCATCTTGCAGAGGAAACCCTGAAGGAAGCAGTGAATTCCGTACCGCTGGGTAAGGCTGCGTGATTTAGATGTGATGTGCATGGAGGCCACCCCTGGTTAGTCGGGGTGGCCTTTGGGAATTAAATCAAGCTATCAAGGGTGATTATTTCAATTGAAGGGATTGTTGGTAGCCTAAGATCATTTGTAAGGAAGTAGGCTGCTCCTGTTTCAATGGCTGCACTTATCTGTAATGCATCTGGAGTTCTTATATTATGCTTTGCTCTTAGGCTGGCGGCTCGCTCCGAGATAGAATGAGATATTTCAACGGTGATCATCTTTGAATTAAGTAAAATGTCTTTATAGTTAGATGCCAGAGAATAATTGCCTAAACGTAATGGATATACCAGAACTTCAAGCAAGGTTATGGTTGAAGTTGACACTAACAATGACCCCTTTTCCATTTCAACAAAAAAAGGTTCTAATACAGAAAGATAGGGTGATTTTTCCTCGATGAAATAAATTAGAGGAGCAGTATCAAGCCCGATAGTAGTCCCTGAAAGTTTCTTCACCCACTCCATGATGCCCTTTCCTCAGTAATGTATTTATCTACATCAATATCTTTCCAGAGATCCTTTCCCATTCCCTTTAGTTCCATGATGCTCCTGGGCTTAGATACAGTGGTCGCTTTGTTTCTTACTAATGAGGCTGTCTGTTCTAATAGCAGGAGTTGTTCAGAAAGAGGCAGGGTCTGGATATCAGATAAAATTTGTTCATATCTTTGTGTTTCCATATGCTCACCTATACATTTTCATTGTTTCAAAATGCCAGTTAGAGTAGAATTAAGGCAGATATTCTATTTTGGCAAGGAGGATTTTCAGTTAAAACCCGAATCTCAACTTTTTGAATAAAGTTGATATTGGGCTTTTCAGCCTAAAAATATCCAATAAAACCAGTGCTGTATCTGTTGCCCTCAACCCCGCTACCTTCACTCTGGTAGGTAAATATGAAGTTTTATTGTTTTTGTTTCATTAAACTTGATATTGTTCGATAGTAGACAATTTTGACCGCTATAAGTTCATAGATGCATCCCATACCTGAAGTCACCAAAACATCTGCGTGTCCAAAAAGGGGCAGCTACGTGTATAGTTATTGGCTTCTAAGGGTATGTCAGGCTAAAAGAAGGGCGCTTGTTTGTCCCTTCTTTTTTACTCAGACTTTTACCAGAGGATTACAAAGCCAATCAGAACTACAACAGCGCACCACAAAACTAAACACTGTCTTTTCCAGAAGATGTGCTTACGCTTGTGGAAGGACTGTTTATTTCTGCGAATTTCATATCTGAGTTTGGAGCCTATCCTTGAAACTCCATGAGCATCCTGTAAGTCCATATTCTTACCTCCCTAAGCTAATTATGTTCATAGAACTCAATCATAACTCCGTACACACCGGACTGCCTGATTATCAGAGCAGCGTACTCACGTGCTTTAGTTTCATTTTCAAAGACATGCTCTGACTCAGACACATCCGCACCCAGAAATTTGCCCATCTTGATTACTGACCACATATCTACCTCCTATATTATCGTTTCACTGGTTTGAATAACTTCCAGATAAGAGTTGCAACAGCTATTATCAGCTGGCCTACTGCCTGACGATCATCCTTCTTGGTATTTATCTTTTGCATCTGATCTTCACCTCATGCTGCCTGCTTAGTTAAATAGTCACGAAACTTAGACAGTAAATCCTGGTCCGTATGGCATCTTTCCAGGTTAGCAAGCTGTTCCAGGATGTACTTATAGGGAAGACTCTTAAGGTCAGTGTTGTATTTCGCCTGAATATATGCCTCGTATTCAGAAAGTCTTGATCCCAGTCCAAGCTTGAACAGATGAGCCATAATGTCGTTTATCAGGTCCGCAGGTTTAGCTGTACTACCGACTAGCCAATCTTTGAGCATCTTGCCTGTCTCGATATCCGGCGTAATATAACGGCCGTCAAAAAGACCTGTTCTGTCCTTACTGGCCGTAGCAATATGTCCGTCAACTGATAGTTCCAGAACACAGGTAAACTCATATTCCAGACCATCACGTTGGACTGGGGCCAGTCCGATCTTGACAGGCCTTGTCTTACCAGTCTTCTCATCTTTCTGGACTTCCCAGGCTGTCTTGCTGCGCATGGTAACTATGACGTGCAGATCAGCTCCCAGTATGGCATCTACCAGAGAATTATGCTTTGGGCTGGCCTCACGCCAGGCCGCAAAGTTATTTTTTACAACCTGTGAAGCCCGGTCCACGAACTCCAGGATACCGCCCTGGCCTGACCATGCATGAGATAATGAGTCAATAATCAGTACGTTATAGCCTGCCTTTTCAGCTTCTGTTATAGCCTGTATGTAGCGCTCCGGGGTGTAGGGCGGGCTTAGATCAGATATGTCATAGTCCACCAGGTCTGAATACAGAGAGCCAGAGCCTCTTTCACTATCCAGCATGGCAATCTTTCCTCCCAGGCCCTTGGCTATTAACAGTGCGCTGTATGTCTTACCTGACCCGCTGGGGCCTATTAAGCCCAGTCTTAATTTAGACTGACTTCGTTTTGCTTTTACAAACATGCTGCCTCCTATCTTATGGTTAATGATTGTCTCTTTTCCAGCTGGGCACCCGGAATATGCCAGCCATTTTTTAATTCTTCGGCTATGCCTCGCTTATCAACCCTTACCTCAGTTATTATCTTCTTAAACTTCTCCGGGATGCCACCAAGGTCTAAGATGTTTACGGCATTTACGGTCCTGATAAAAAGTGTACTGGATAGGCCCTTTATCTTTGTAAGCTTATGCCGGTTCAGAATAATCAACAGATACTCCCGGAACTCTTCAAGTCTTTTCTCCATAGACTTACGCCTGTGGCGCAGTCTCTCTTCCTCCTGCTTCAGGAAATCAATCTCAGCTTTACGCTTTCTGACTGCATATCCGATAGCGTCTACTTTGGACTGCTCCTGTAGGCCCAGTTCATCCAGATAGGACAAGGCAGGTAAATGCTGGTCTTCTGTCAATTCCTCCGCAACTTGCAGAATATTGCTTATCTCTTCTTGAATTGCATCTAATGTCGGCATGTGTTTTATCCTCCTTGTGGTTTATAAATACCCGTGTTCTTGAAATGAGAAGTGGCCGGTATCAGTTACGATTACGTGGTCCAGTACCCGGATTCCCAGTTCTTGACAGATCCTCTTGATTTTGCTGGTAAGCTCCCTGTCCTGCAGCGATGGCTCAGGATCGCCTCCGGGATGGTTGTGTCCGAGAATTAAGCCTGAGGCCTGCTTTAAGAGAGCATGGCGTACAATTTCCCTGGGGAATACCGGGGCCTGGTCTACAGTACCTTTGGACATTACCTTCTTACAGATAAGCCGGTTCTTGTTGTCTACGTACAGTGCTACAAAGTGTTCAGTCTTTTTCTTCCTGTAGGGCAAAAGGGCAACGACTGAGGCTTCAGGGTTGGATAAGTAATAATCCGGCTTTGCCTCCATAGCGTATAGCTCGTTTAAGAGTGATTTTATTTTATCCTGCATGGCTCTTCGCCTCCACAACAAGTACACGGCACCGGGTCCAGAGCTTTTAGCCTGTCTTCAAGGTCTTCCCTGTCAAAGCATAGCAGGAAATGCAGATGCTCAGGGCCATCAATGTAACCGTCAGGCAGTACTATTTCGTACTCAGGGCCTTCAGACTCATCCAGTTTCTCGATATGTACAGTTACATCGTTTATCACCGCTGTAGCGTACAATGGATACAGACCATCATATTGATTACGCTGCTTTAGTGTTGCTTTGTGTATTTTCATTCTTTACCTCCAGAAGTAGAAAGGCCCGGGGGGTTGCCCGGGCTTTCTTGTTATTCATTTTCGTCATCTTCAGAGTATAACCTGCCAAACAATGCAGATATGGCAATAATTATGCTACCTATAATCTCAAGAATGTTAGTGTTTTCATGGTCATTCATCAGGCTGCCTCCATGTAGATACGCCTGCGAGGCAGGTCGGTTATTGATCTGTCAATTGCATTCTTTACCTCAGCCATGTCCTGCCGGATAGAATCTCGTAATGCCTGGTTGTCTCTGAGTATTTCAGTGTCCACGCCAGTAATTATATCCCTGGTAAGCCCTACTAAGCTTTGCAATTCTTCGTCTTCAAACAGGTTCCTGTTACTGAAATTATCCAGGAATTCATTGAGCTTCTGCAGGACACTACTTCTGAGTATCTTCGGCTTGGAGTCTCCGTTTGTACCCAGCCTGTCTGTCAGGTGGGAAACAAGCTCGGCAAATTCAGTGCGTAGCGCTGCGATAGCTTGCTCCCGTGTCTCTTCCATGAGGTTCAGGAATTTCTCTCGCTCCCTTTCATAGAGCTTTGGAGAAAGCAGTTGAGAGTTGCCAGGCATAGCCAGGTTTACGTATTGCCAGTGAAAACTGAACCGTTCTGCCGGGTCTATGGGATAGTCCAGAGGATCAAAGAGATCTCCAAGAGCCAGACGTGCTTCAGACCTGGCCTGGCTGTAACTGCGCATAAACATTCTCACGTTTCCATTAAACTCATACTTCAAGTCCTGGAGCTGGTTTTCAATAGTAGTAATCTGCTCTTTAGGTACAAGGTTTAAGCCTGATATGGGAAAAGGGAGGGCCTGCTTCTTAACCATACACCTTGCTTTGCCAGCCGTAGCCTTGATCGGTAAACTGGGTAGCTATCTTGGCAATATCTTTAGGGCCCTGTGACTTATTGATCTTCCTAAGGCTGGTTTTAATCACACTCATGAACTGCTTCTGGAAATCTTTGTGAAATGATTGCCCCGCCTTTAATGCAGCCTGAAGCGCCTGCCATGATTCAACGTGCACTTTTTGCTGGTGCAGGTCTTGCTCATCAAAGGCCCAGATTCCGGTTTCCTTGTCCAGGATGAACCATCTTTCATTATTCCGGTTATAGCAGTAACTCCCAGCAATTCGCCTTCTGATAAAATCACCCAGGCTAAAATCACCTTTTTCGTAAAAATCCCAAATCTCTTGCATGGTTAAGCCAGTTTCTTCATCAATTACCTCTGTGGAGTCAGGCAGCTCTGTCATTTGGCTCATAATCTCTTCCACCACGTCACTTTTCTTTTCATTATCTTTATGCAGCTTGATGACTTTTCCGGTCTGCTTCAACTTTTCCATAATTATGCTCCCATATTAAAGTTAGTGCTTGTAGTTAAATTTCTTCCCAGCCGGCTTTACCCCAGCCAGGTACTTCTCAACAGCAACCCTGATCAGCTTGGATGCACTTAGTTTTTCCTCTTCCGCTTTTTTCACGATCCTGTCATCCAGTTCCGGACTCAGGTAAATCGCTCTGTAAGTTTTAGTAGTAGCCATAAATACTCCTTAAGTTTGTGAGATATCACCACTTTGCTCCAGAAAATGGGTGCCAACCCAATGTCAGCACCCCACTGTGAAGCAAACCGGAAATATCTGTTTAAATTTAAACCTAATAAAGTATAATGTAAGTTTTCAGAAAACTTTAGTTTTTTGTTGAAAAAAAGTTACTTTAATTGCTTTTTTATTAAGTCGATTTTGTAATTCGCTATTCCTATTTCAATCTCGTGATCTTTAAGGCCTTCCATTACTCTGCCGTTACGGATATTTGCTACGATCCACTTGTTGACTTTCTCTGCATGGTGATCAAGACATCAGACAGAGTGTTTTGGAACAGGTGCTCATTGAAGTACCCGTAGGCGTAGTCCAGTCCCTGGTATTCCGTGGAAGTTGCTTTCAATACTCTCCCTCCATTTTTTGTATCGTACGTTACAATTTCCAACCCCGTGTTTTTTGTACAGATGCTGGGAGAGTATAATGACAGAGTTTCCAAAACTTTAATTTTTGGTCTAAGAGGTCTGGTTAAAAGCTTAAAATAATTGAGGATAAATTTTTTCAGGCCTAAATCTTGCTACTGACACTCATTTTCAATTACAAGGTATGGATTTTGTGAAAACCAAGGTGTTTCCTGGCTTAAGCGATATTTTGCTGTGATTGATACTTTTTTAGGTGTTATTTAAGGGAGAGGGGTGAGGGGTTGGAGCTCTGTGAGCCCGTTTAAGGCCCTTCTGCAATCTTTTTTGATGTTGGACATGCAAAAAGAGGCTGAAAGCCCTCAGGTGAAGCGTTAGGGGCCTTAATCGCTGTTGTGCTACTTTCACTCTGTTTTTGCAGGCTAAAAAAGCATGGCTCTGTGTTTCAGATACCAGCAAAGTGGCTCCCTATGCACCAAAGCGCTTAGTAGACGCCTTGGTCGGGCTATACTGCCTTAAAAGGTGAAGAGGGGCAGGGACCTGGTGTCGGTTAAACCGATATCAGCCCCGGCTTGAAA
>NZ_JYNP01000105.1 GCF_000934755.1 Desulfonatronovibrio magnus | reverse complement strand
TAGCCAGGAAAACTGGATATCCCTCATCCATGAGAAGATCAACTAACCAGTACCAGTTGTAGGTGGACTCCACTGCAATGCCAGCTAAATCTGGTTTGAATGGTTCAAGCATTTTTAAAATTTTCTGTTGGTTACATGGTATTTTCTTGGAAAAAATTTGCTTGCTGTCATTATCAATAATACTCCAGTAATTATTTGTTGAATGTAAATCACAACCAGCATACAATTTCATAAGGCACCTCCCATATTAGAGTTGTTGATTGCCTCTTTGTATAGCCGGTTTTTGTTTGCCAAGCTATACTTGGGAGGTGCCTTTTAAATGGTTATCAGGGTGAACCTTTCTTGTCTGCCTGCCCCATGCAACCGGGTTCCCTTCAGGGTGTTCATCGGGGTGGCCATGAATTTTTCCTGCCTTTTCTGCTTGCCTTAGCCGTCCGTGGCCAACAATTCGCATGTGAAATTCCATGGGGATTACCATGCAGACAATTTCACCCGGAAATTCGCTGGCCGTTCTGATCCAACATCAACTGTATATTCAGAATCAATAACATTTTGAACAATACAAGAAATATCCATGATGGTGTGAATTCATGTCACAAAGGGGTTGACGATCATCAATTGATTTTCAATGTTTTGACCATGCTGCATATCTTCTGAATAAAGCCTGGTGCATTTGGATTCAAGGGCTGAAGCAAGAATCAGGCTGTCATAATAGCTGAAATGGTATTTGTTCAGCATTGCCCAGCACAGTTCAACTGTAGATCTGGTGAGGGGTTGAACTTGTGTTGATGGTATAAATTGATTAAGAGAATTCTGGATAATAGCATCCTCAACACGCATTCGGCGAAGCGTACTGTAAAACTCATTCAGAACCTGCACACTGATAACGACTTGTTTGTCAAGCGAAGATAAAAGGCTTTGGGCCGCGGCATGTTTGATTGTGCACTGTGACTTTACCTTGGCATAAATAAAAACGTTGGAATCGACAAAAACTCTATCTGGCATTGCGTGCCTCACGATCAGGCATCACAAAATCTTTGATGAATATGGGGGTTGATAAAAATTCATCAAAATCTGCTTTAACTGGTGAAGGTGTAAAAACCGGTTGCTGTCTGTATTTATAGAGAAGAAATTCATAATATTCTGACAGTTCATTACGTGCCTTTTGAGGCAGAACATCCAATTCGATTGTATGATTCATCATATTCGTTTCCCCTTCACTAAAAAAGTGGTAAATACGGTCTTATTCGTGTCGCATCCAGTGTATTCAAACTCTTCAGACAGAAAACAATGCCCACGCGCGCTTCACCCCGCTGGCTCAAACCGCTCCTTGTCCTCCACTCCCGCATACGGCCCCTGCTTGACCTCGATCATTTCGGTCTCTTCCAACATCTCGAAATCATGCCCGCCGGAAACAAGAAGAATCACATCACCTGTTTCAAGGGTTCGGGTGGTAAGGCACTCTTTCTGTTCATTGTAAAAGTTAATTTTCATTAACAAACAGGGTTTCCTGAGTATATTTCACTTCACGCGGCACCGGCTTGTGGACGTGGGCCTGAATTTTATAACCTCTGAGGTAGTGCAATGAAAATAAGACCTTCACAGACAATGATTTTCTCTTACGTCTGCCTTTCTTGTCTGTGGCTATTAATCTTTTCTGCCTTTACCGCCTATCTTTCCAGTCCGTGGCCAATAATTGGATTTTTTCAGTCCTTTTCCACTTGGGTTGCGGGCGTAGCACCCATTATTCATCTCGTTGGCTCCCATATATTCTCAGTCTGGTATGAGCGGGTTATGCTGCGATCAAGGTTTAAAACCATACACCAATAGTTAACCGCCTTGCGGCTAAGATTACGATTATTTATCAGGGTATTCTTGAACCTTTCCATCCCATATTTTTCCTGGACATAATCAATATAATCGAAGCCTCCAAAATTAATTGCACGTTGGATTTCCAGCTCAGCCCCTGGATTATTGTAATCCCAGAAAAGTTCATTCCTCATTTTACGTACTCTTTATAGAAATGCTTAATTTCATTCCAGAATTGATGGGTCAGCATTTGAGGATTGTTTTTGTCATCAAGTGTGATGATTGACTTTGCTTCTTCTTCAGCATCGTCAAAAAATACAAATGATGTTTTCAAATGATACATATAATTGTCGTCAATGCTGTATTTATTTTTTACAAGATTAAAAATATTATCAAAGTTTATATTTATATGCTTAATGATGCAGAATAAATCAAAAAAATCTTTGGCGCTGCCTCTTTGTGCGATAGCTATACTTTTCATGGCTGCGATATCTTCAAGAGAAGCAAGAGGACAGTTCACTCCGGGCTCAAGGTTATAAGAATACAAATCCTTAACAGGCGAATATGGCAGATGAAACATGGAAAATTTGATTTTATTTTCAGTCAGGAATGCAATGATTGAAGCATCCTCCATGACCTCTAAAAATACCTTATCAAAACATTGCTGCAAATGAAAAAAAAGCTTCTCTGACACAAAATTGAATTCTGAAAAAAAATCAAGATCAACAGAAATTCGGTGATTAAGGTAAAAATAGGCGGCAGTTCCTCCTGCCAGATAACTGTCTTTAGGTAGTATCCCTGAACTTAGCAGTTTGCAGGCAACCTTTTTCAGCAAGGTTAAGGAGTCTTTTTGCATAAATTAATGCCTATTGAAGAATAAGGACAGTTGATGAACTTTTTCAGTTGCTGGCTGTAAATATTTCGATAACACAAGTTTAACCGGCTAACCCCTTCTTGTCTATGGCCAATAATTCTTTTCTTATTTCAGCCACAGACGATAAGTCAGACGTTAAACACAGACTAAAACTTTTTTGTGCTCATCGCGCCGGATCAACTCCTCTGCTTCCAAACGGGCCACGATCCGGCTCACAAAGCCTGGTAGAACCTGGCCTTCTTGGTTAAGCCCAGAAGCCTTATAGCCTCAAGTATCCTAAGCGTATCCAGAGCATCAGCATTAGCGGTATACTCCGCTGTCTCAAAAGATACCCTGCACATGGCTCTGGTTTTCCCTTTCTCCTGATCACGTCTTTCAGCTAACAGAATCCCGATTTCCAGCTCTTGAATTGTTATTACAGAGAGATATAAATCATTGCTGACGACTCCCTCGGCCCAGCGCATAACACCCGGATCAGCCTTGCCCTGGCGGATCTTTCTCAACTCGGAGACAACATTGGTATCCAACAGGTACATTATTTTAAATCCGCTGTTTGAGGAAGATCTTCCATCCTGGGTATCGCCAGTTCAATATCCTCAGAACCGGGCATACTCAATAAATCTGCAATGTTCTCCTCTTTCCTGATCAGGCTGTGGTATTCCTCTATGCTAATCAGCACATGACAAGGTTTTTCCCGATCTGTAATGATTACTGGCTCCAACTCGGCTGCCTTTTTGGCTTGACCTGCATATTGATTAAATTCCCGGCTGGTCATTGTTTTACTCATGATCATTCTCCTTGAAGAACTATTTGTAGTCACGTTACTACAAAATGATGCACCTGCCATGATATTCTTTTTGAGAAAAATGATATTGGCTACGTACCACCCAGTCTCTTCATAGCATAAACCCCCTCAACCCCACCAACCGAACTAAATTTCCTTGTATCCTTCTGCAGATTGACGGGGCAATCGTAATAAGTTTGTCTGTACGGACAACGCTTGTCACTTTCAGTGTACCGAACGCCAGGTCCTGCTGCTCAATAAGTACAGCGTGAGGGCTGAATGCATAACTGTCCACCTCAGTGGTCATATAGGCAACAGTGATGTCTGAAGTGCTGCCATGCTCCCCATGGTCGTGCACAATAATCGCCGGGCGAACCTTGGATCCTCTCGCATTAGTGTAGGGAAAGTCAAAAAACACTATTTCTCCAACCCTGCTACTTAAGCCCAAGACAATCCTCCCAGTCCACATTTCGGTCATCGTTATCGTTAAAAAAAACAGACAAACCAAGATTCATGAATTCTTCTTCACTGGTCGCTTCCCGGCAAACATATTCTTGCGTCGGAAAGTGCCTCTGTACCGAGGTTTCCATAGGCAGCACTACAACGTTTAATTCCGCCTCGTGAATATTCTCTGGCAATGATTCCAGTAGAGTAATTTTGCCGTCTTTGTAATGTCCTTTGACAGCCAGCATCTTGCTCCTCCATTTTTTTTGGCTTTATTATTTCCATTTCGGACTGGTAGTTCACAACCTTTTGGTTCCGGTATTGGGCCATACTTATAAGGAAGGTCCAGTACCTCTTTCAGCACGTATTTTGATTCGCCGGGGAGCAGGCCAAGTCGAAAGCTGGGGTTTCCACTTGCGTCAAAATCCACGGAGATGTTCGGCTTGAGGCCCAGGATTTTTTTGAAAAGGTTGACGGCCTTGTCAGCGGTGCTGGTCAGGCTTTTGGAAACAGCGTTGAAGTATTCGTTGATAAACTCTTGCTCATCCACGATGCCCATTAGGTCCAGGAAAACATATGCGTGCTTGGTCCGGCCAAGGGCGTTCAGCACCAGAGAGGTTTTCCCAAATCTTCGTGGGGCGTACAGCAAGACATTCAAGCCGGTATCAATATCCGCGATGAGTTCATTGATCTCGCCAAGCCGGTTGCAAAAATGCGCATCCGCGACAACACCGCCATAATAAAAAGGTTTTCGTATTATCATCACCATCCGCCTTTGGATCGCCCAGCTTTATACCCATCGGCATAATACCCGCAAGTATAATTTTTTCAACCCAAGCAGCATTATTTTGGCCATTGACGATAAGCCGGACGTTAAAGACAGACTAAAACATTTTTCACCCGGCGACTTGCCGGTAGAAAAAAATGTCATCGCCTTTGGCGAGGGAAGTTTGCCTGTGAAGAAGTCTTTCACAGGAAATTTTCTTCCATTCCTGCGCGGAGCAGGCCTCATCTGGGGCCTGCATTATGTTTTATCCCAGCCCCGATGAAACCCTGCTGCGCAGGAACGCTTCGCGCTGTTTCATGGGGTAAACATTCCAGCATGCCAGCATTCCAGTATTGTCTTCATTCTTCTGTCTTCTATCCCAGCATTTCTATTCGCCAACCAGACTGTCCAAAAAATCGGTTGGCGCAAGGATGACACATTTCTGACGCCACTCATCCGGATAATGCCGAATGTTTCCGGTGACCAAAGGAATCTTCGCGGCCATAGCCACTTCCAAAAAAGGCGCATCGCTCTGATCAGGCAGGCCTCTGACATGTTGCCTGACCAGCACATGCATGCTGCCGCTTCGCAGATAATCCATAATCTGCGTCAAATCCGAGGATACAAAGTAACGAGAAAGCCGTGGCCGGTGCAAAACATCTACGTATTCAGCAAGAATCCGGTCATCCACAGCAACACGCAAATCACCGGAACGTAGCAAATCCACAAGGCGGCCTGGAGGGCCATGTGGGTTGATCATGCCTGAGACAAGAACATTGGTGTCCATGACCACGATCATCGTCTGTCTCGTCTGCTTTCCTCAATGGCCTGCGCTATGTCGTCATCAGCCAATGGAAGGGTTTGGGCCCGCCTGCGAACCCGGCTTACAGCGGCTGAAAAAAGAGCCCGCCGGATTTCAACCAGGGAAGTCTCCAGATCTTCAGGCTCAACACTGATCATGATCGCCCTGGGCTGTCCATCCTTGGTGATGACCAGCTCACGATCCCGCTCCAACCGACCCCACAATTCCCGAGTTTTTTTCAAGTCTTTGACCTGCAAATAAGCCATGATAAGCTCCTTATTGTCTCTTAATTTGGAGACACCATTCTTGCCGATCAAAAAGGACTTGTCAATAATTACCCAGCATCATGTAAAGTTTAAGGGCCAGCGGAGCTGATTTCACTGGGGCCAGCATTTCTTTTATTCTGTCTTTTTTGTCTTTTGTTCCAGCCCCGATGAAACCCTGCTGCGCAGGAACGCTTCGCGTTGTTTCATGGGGTAAACATCCCAGCATTTTCTTTTATTCCAGTATCCCAGCATTTCTTATATCTTCTTCCTGTCTCCCAACCTTGAACGCTGAACCCTGAACCAACTATATTCATCCCAGCATTTCTTCAATAATCCTTTCCTTACAAAGAAAAAATCTTCTTTAAAACAGAGGCAGCAGTGATTGCGCCCTGTCCAGGTATAATGCCTCCAAATAACTGATTGCGCCATTTCTTTCTTATTTCTTTCTGCTTTGCCCATGTGGCCGGGTCCCGGAAAATTTTGACCAGCCGATTATCCCTTGCTCCTGGTGTGCGTGGGTCAAGATTGATGATATCCTTTCGGATTTTCAGCTCCATGAATTTTGTGGTCCTGTGCTGCTCAGGGTGGTTGAAAAGAAGGAGGTTGCAATCAAGATACACTGCACTGAATATACTGCTTCCAAAGTCGCTGATTATATAATCGGCAGACTTAAATAACTGATTCATTTCACGTTCAGCCTTAAGGTCCAGGATCAATCCGGATTTTTTGATCTTCTCCATCAACCCTGGATTATCCCTGACCCTGTGAGGGTGGGGCCGCAGCACCAGGTTGAAGTGTGTCCCAAGGGTCAGAAATTCATCTAACCACAGGGTTATATTTGCGTCAGGTCTTGATTGCCAGTCAACTCTGGTGGAAAGCCAGAGAATCAGAGGTTTATCTTTCTTCAGTCCGAATTCATTAAAGAAGTCAGCCTTTCTGCTTTCAGGGTAGTCAGGGTAGTTGTCATACCTGGGATCTCCTATGATATAAGCAGGCCTTGACCACCATAACCATGTCAATGGGATTGAAGTTTCTTTCACAGCGAAAACACTTGGCCAGATTAGTTTTGGGGTTGCAGGCGGTCATAAACTCCGAACATACTGGACATAAAAAACACAAATACCCATCCCTGACCTTGGATGGCAAATCCAGGATATGGACAATGACCTCGTTGATGGGAATGTGGTTTCTGAGCCGGAATAACTCATCCTTTGAAAATCTTTGGACCATGATGCTTTCCTCCTGTGATATATTTAAGCAGTCTTCAGGGACTTAAAAAACAAACCATCATCCTGAAAATCAGCTACGAATTCTTTTATCTGGGTCCCTGGAGAAAAGTCTATCGAGTCCTATCTTTGCAATCAGGACTTAATCAGACGTAATTATCTGAAATTGCAGTGATTTTAACGATTTTCGCGTCCATCTTTGCAATCAGTAAATCCTGGACAGAAATCAGGCCGTAAATACCTGATATATCACAGTTTTTAGATGATAACGCGTCCATCTTTGCAATTTTGCTGGAAAGGGACTTGATGGCCTTCCTGCGCCGGTTTCTGTGTCGCTGTTTCTCCCGGTTGCTTTTGGTATAGTCAGGGTTGTTTTCCCTGTATTTTTCCCAGTAGTCCGAGTTCTTCTCGCACCACCGCTTTTGGGCGTCCTTCTGATTCAAGCGATAGGCCTCGTCACCCTGCATCTTCATTTTTTGCCACCGGCGTTTGCGTGCTCTCTGGCAATCAGGCTTGGAGCAGTACTTTTGATCGGGATTACGGGTAGTGAGGATGAAAAGACACCGGCAGAATTTACAGCGTTTCTTGGCAATACAACCTCCATGAACAGTTGTTCACCAAGGTGGTAGGCTTGCAAAGAAGAAAAATGAATAGAAAAAGTCAGGGGGGTTTAAGAAAAAAACCGGACTCAATGTTCGGGACTGATTATAATGTTCTGATGCCTGCTTGAAAAGGGCGGGGTACATTAAAACTCAAAACGTAAAGAAAAAACAGGCGGGGTGGGGCTGGATATTGCGGGATACTGGCAACATAACTAAACTGGCAACATAATGTCCCTGTTGGCTCACTGTTGGCTCATCAACGGGCAGCTTGTCTGGTTCCCCGACTTCACTTCTCAGATAAAAATCCCAAAACTCGAGAATGTATCTTAAAAACTGGAGCGGCGTAAATCTTTTGAATGTGCTCTTATGCTCCAGCAGGAAAAGGACTTTGGATTCAGATGTTCCGCACTTAGTTGGCACGCTGGTCAAAAGGTCAGAAAAATACTCTCTGAGATGCTTAGGAATAAAGGTGTCTTTCTCATAGCGGATTTTGTCTAAATCCAAATGCTCCTGAACTTTCTTTGGGAGTAGCGCACGTATTACACTGATGGCATTCTTCCGGTCCGAAAGGAAGTACTTAATCGTATTATCGTGGATCTTTGGTGCCTTTTGCATATATACCAAATCTAATCATTTCTAAATTCTCTTGCAACATATTTCGTCAGATGCTCAACTTTTGATAGAAAATTGAGACTCGTTGAGATAAATGTTCATTGCTGGATACTGTGCAGCTTTCTGGCAGTTTCGCTATGACTGGCTGAGAAACCTGGCCTTACGGGCGGGGATTATCGGTATGCGCAACAAGGTTTACCCAGTAAAAGGCGCATTCCCAATATGCCATTGTGGGGAGCTGACTAATCTGCGGAGCGCTCTATTCTGCCATTTTTTGCAAGTATCCAGTAAAATCTTCCATAGATGTACACTTGAAAGATATCTCAAAAAGGTCATTAACCTGGTCAAGGGAGTCAATAGACCGGATTTGCTCTTTAATTGAAGGCTTGACTATTTCGAACCTGAGCAAGAGGGATTTGATAAGCATTTCTTTGGCTTTTTTAAGCTCACCCATAATAACCCCATCCTGCACACCTTCATTTCTGAACATTTCTGCTATGGTCTGCATAAGATTATCACCTCCTGAAAATTCCTTCTCAGCAATTTTCTGTATCTCGATATACTCTTCTTTACGCCTTGTCTGGATTAAGTATTCCATAAAAGACGTTACAAAATCCTTAAACCTGGTCTCTGGATGTAACTTTTTGACCAGCCTGAAGGCAATTTCAAGATGCCGCATGAAATCAGGGCTGTCAAAGTGTTTCCAGATTACCAGCAGGGCCTTTAAGGTCTCAACAAACTCGTACTTATCCGGGTCTTCGCTAGCAGAATCATAAAGAACATGCTCAAAGTCCGGAATAAAAGCTTTGAACTCATCTGATGGAATCTCCACCAGGTCGGATATGTTTTTCCGTCTCCATCCGCCTTCAGGATGTGTAATAAGCACTGGGATGATCAAAGGCAGTTTGCTCCCGGTACTTTCATACTTAGACCATATTTCCAGGATATAACGCAGAATCTGAAGAGGATAGTTGGTTACGAAATAGCTTTTATGCTCAAACAGAAAATAGACTTTGACCTCGTATTTACTGTCCTTTAC
>NZ_JYNP01000104.1 GCF_000934755.1 Desulfonatronovibrio magnus | reverse complement strand
GTTCAGACAGCATTGGATGAGAGAACTCCAAGGCAAGCCGACTGGACTGAAGGTGTTGCAGTGGGCTGCAAAGATTTTGTCGAAAAGGTCAAGGAAATGCTTGGCGGCAGAGCTTGCGGCCGCTGGGTCCACGAAGTAGGCAAGTCAGGGATGTACGCACTGAAAGAACCTGTATCTGCTTACAATGATGTTTTTGATGGTAAAATGTTTACCCCATGAAATAGACGAAGTCTCAGTGTAGCGAATTTCATTGGGGGGGCTTCTAAGCTTTGAAAACAGGCTAATTTGGGAAATTTTTCCTGATATTTAAGGATGATGGTTAGGTCCAACCCCAAAGAATGGCCAGGAAAAGTTAACGCGTCAAAATAATTGCCAGTGCAGGCTGCGCCTGGGCAGACTTTTCATGCAGATAGAAGACTGGGATGAAGCCAGCGAGCATTTGCGTCTCGCCACTGAGTCTCAGTGCACGAAAGCACGCCGGGATGCCCTGTTTCTGCTGGGAATCTTCCAATATCATCAGGGACGCTTAGACAGCGCCAGAGAAGCGTTCCGCCAGGCAGAAAATGATCCCGAACTGCGCAGTCGGGCCAGGTACTGGTTAGAGATCCTGGACAGGGGATAAACATGTTTACATTTAGCGCTTGACTCGATGTGTGCAACGTGGAAAAGTTTTTGTAACTGTTCACTATGTTGGCATCCTCTGCCAGGACATGGGCTTTGTCCAGTGAAAGAACTGTAATGAACAGTTACAAGTTTTTTTGATTACTTTGATTGAGGCTTGGCACGCTGGATATTGACGTTTTTCCAGGCACTGGTTAGGAATTTAATCTGTAGATTAAGAGAAATCCGATTACTGATATAGTACCCAAAAAAAGAAGCTGTTATAACCACAAGTCTGGAATCCATTAAAAGTGAAATTCTTGAACAAAGCCTGTGTTAATCCACTAAACCCATGAATCAGTCAAGCAACGCCCAGGACGCGGCTACCAAGGAACGAACCGCCCTGATTACAGTCATCATGGACCTGGCCTTTCTTGCCCCATCCGTAGTTGTAGCAGTTCTTGCCAATTCCATGACATTGTATGCGGATCTCCTCGGTGATTTGAATGTCTTTATCGCCAATGTCATGCTTTTATTCATTCTTTACAAAATGAGAAAAGGGATGGGCAACAACTTTGACTACGGCGCAGGAAAAATTGAAAATCTCATTGGCGTGATCGGCGGATGGTTTGTTGTGCTTTCCATTGGCTATATCCTCTACACGTCCATAGGGAGGATTTTGTCTCCCGTTGCCCTTGATCCCACCCACCTGGCCATGGGTGCCTTAGTCATGCTGGCATCCATGATTGCAAGCACCTATCTCTGGATTCGCAACTATCGGATATACAAAAGGATCCCTTCTCCGGTTACAGACGTTCAATGGCGTGTTCCAATGTCTGACACAGTCATTGCGGGCGGGATACTCATAAGCCTGCTGGCCATGATTTTTCTGCGGGAATACTCATGGTCGCTCTATATCGATCCGCTTATATCCCTCGCACTGGGCGGAGTTATCATTTATTCCTTTTACGGGCTGATTAAAACATCTCTTTTTGATCTCTTAGACAGAACTCTGGAAGAAAAGTACCAGATGCTCATCACCAAAGAACTGGTAAAATTTTATCATGATTATGCCCAGCTCCACGGTGTCCGTTCGCGAAGAACAGGGTCAAGTGTTTTTATTGAGATTTTTCTTGAGTTTGATCCTGACCGAAAAGTGGGTGAAATTCACGATGTTATTGAAAACATGCGCAAATCTTTGGAAGAAAAGATTGAAAACAGTTTTGTGAGCATATCTCTTTCTAAGAAATCAGTGCGCTGACACTCTTTGTCCTGTTTGCTTTCTCAATGGTGCTGATCCTGATCAAGGATGCGGTTCTGATTATGTGCCTGGATAAATTGAGCGAACATACTCTGCAAGCTCGCGGCCAAAGGACGAGGCAAGGTGAATCGAGTCAAAGTCAGGGTCCACTCCATGCAGGTACTGAAGAATGAGAACTTCCTTACCATTATCATCCAGACCGACTCCGGCAAAAAAGAATCCCATCTTTTCAAAGAAATCAGCTATCGCAGAGGTAACCGGGTCAGTCAGGGGAAGAGAAAGGTGCGTCACCGGAATTCCCTGGCCGCAAGATAATGCCAGCTGATCACTCACCTGTTTCTGGATGTCATATCCGTA
Organism: Desulfonatronovibrio magnus; assembly: GCF_000934755.1. Classification (NCBI taxonomy): domain Bacteria; kingdom Pseudomonadati; phylum Thermodesulfobacteriota; class Desulfovibrionia; order Desulfovibrionales; family Desulfonatronovibrionaceae; genus Desulfonatronovibrio; species Desulfonatronovibrio magnus. The sequence goes on along the minus strand of NZ_JYNP01000104.1, from coordinate 7,144 downwards.
CCTGGCAACACAGATCCACGTCCACCCTTCCTTGAGGTCGGATTCTGAATGAATGTGCGCTGGGTCTTCAGGCAAAGTGAGTACTGAATCATGGAAAAAACGACATTTTTTCCCATGAAGTTGAAATATTTGCCTGACCATGGATCCGTGCCTGTCAGGGACGTGGAGAAGGGCTTCCGGGCCTGCGTGCAAATATTTGAGAAACACGATGTTGGCTATACGCCCCGGATTATGCCCGTCCTTTTCTTGCCAACTCTTAGATACAGGACTTGCAGCTATAAAAAGTGCGCTTTCCTTAAATCCTTGATGCAGAAGGTTACGCTGGGAATGGATATGATTCGTCACTGCCAGGGCGTATATTGCGCAAAGATCAAGCGCTTTGGCTCTTTCGCTTAGAAATGTGGATACTTCCTCGTTCACGCCTGGGCTCTTGAACCTGGTATCCAGAAAGGTATAGGTCAGCTCCCTGACGCGCGCTCCCGGTGTGTCTGCCACCAGGGCGCAATGTCCCATAAGTTCTCCACTTGCTGTTTCAGCCACCACAGAAACCATCTCCCCCTGCTCGAGCATCTCGCGAACCCGGGCTGGATAATAGATGGCTTCATTGAAGAAAACAGCACCATGTGCCCGCAAAACCAGCCGGGCAATATCTTCAGCATCTTCTGGTTTGCCCAGGCGAACTGTGTGGCTGGTCAGTGTCCGTCGTCTGGAAGGACCGCTGGAAGGCTTTCGCAAGAGTGATCTTTTTTCCTTTACCTCTTCTTGTTCACTTCCCTGAGCTTCCCAATACTTTACAAGGCGGATCTCGCGCTCTCCACCCCCAGCAAAGAAAAAGTGACCTTGTCAACCATTTGCCGGGCAAGAAACGAGTGCAGTCCTGTGGCGTCTTCGACGTCAGCAAACCGTTGCGGATCAAAGGCAGGCAATGCCTCGTCATCCAAGGGCAGGCCCTTGGAGCGCAACACCATCTCAATGCCTATGGTGGTGCGGTATAACTCGAGTCGCAACAAGTCGTCCTCTCGCCCGAAACCCAGGGAAATGGCGTAGGAAGAGGCTTCTTCAAAAGCAAGGCAAAGACGCTGGGCATCTTTTGGAGAAAGCCCGGCCAGCAGGGCATATTCCCGGATAGCTACCCCGAAAACAGGTATCAGTCCCGGTTTGGAAGGAAAGGTAATTGAGACGACATCAAAGTGCTGCATGGTATTCCTGTGGATTGATGCTGAAAGGTCAAAAAATACTGAATGTTTCCTAAGACATCTTTTTTACTGCTTTATGAGGACAACAGCAAGCAAAAAGCTATACTTTATGCAGGGTAAGCATTATAGACATCATTTTAGAAAATGAACATCTGTTCTCGATTAAACATTCCGGAGAAAAGCCCATGCGACTTGGTATGATTTGCTCTGTTCTTCTCGGACTGGCATTGATGGCTGGCGCCATGCTCCTGACCTTCTGGCCGGAACCTGCTCCTATGTCTGCGGAACCCAAAAAAACTGGAAAGGTTCATGTAGAGCCCGTGGTTGCCGCAAGCATGAACCGTGAGTCACGCTTCACAGCCATCACCCAGCCGTACAGGCAAGCCCTGCTGTCCTTTACCGTCCCTGGAAAAATCATTTCCAGACCAGTGCAAGTGGGCGACCGGGTTCAGGCACATCAGCCTTTAGCGCGTCTTGCATTTGAAGAATTTGACAATGCAGTTCACCAGGCCCAAGCTGCAGTTGCCGAGCTTACTGTGCAATTAAATCAGGCTAAGCGAGATCACCAGCGTTTTTTGCGCTTGAGTTCAGATGATGTGGTAGAAGCCAGACAGGCTGAGCAGGCAACGGCTTTACTGGAACAGCTCCAGGCATCTCTGGACGGAGCTAAGGCCCATCTAACTGAAGCATTGAGACGCAGGGATGAATCATTATTGCGTGCGCCTTTTTCCGGCATCGTGACTGCGGTTTACCTTGATTCCGGTGAATGGGCTGATCCTGGGCGAGCAATTATAGAACTGCAGGATGATAAATTAGTGAAGATAGAGGTGGAGGTTCCTGAAAGCATCATCACCAGACTGGAGCCAGGGCAGAAAGTCAATGCAATTTTGCCCTTTGCCGCAAATGTCCAGGTCAAGGGAAGAATATCCCATCTGTCTCGGGCTGCAGGTGGGGCGGGACGACTTTTTCCTGTAGTAGTGGAGCTGGATCCAGCATCCGGTGTTGTCCCTGGTATGACTGCGGAGCTGGTCATAAATGCTGAGTCCAGCCCTGCCTTTGAGGTCCCTTTGTCATCGGTAATCAATCCGGGAGGTTCCCGGCCAAGTATTTTCATCCTGAACAATGGGCAAGTACGCGAGGTGCCTGTTGAGCTTGAAGGATTCAGCGCAAATAAGGTTCTGGTAACCGGCGACATTTCCAAGGCGGACCTGGTGGTCGTTCACGGCCATACCGCCCTCACACATGGCCAGTCCGTGGATGTGGCGCCGTGAACATGGCACAGGCTCTGCTGGATCGGGGGCGATTGTTTTTAACCATGGCTCTGGTGCTGTCCCTGACCGGGGCCCTGCTCTGGATGACCATGGTCCGTCAGGAAGACCCTCTCGTGCCGGACTACTGGGGGCTGGTGACTGTATCGTTTCCGGGCGCGGATGCCTTGACCATGGAGCACTTAGTGCTCAAGCCCATTGAAGACGCGTTGATCGAGGTGGATGAGGTCAAGATCATCATATCCACGGCCTTTGATGAGATGATAGTGCTTGAAGTGGAACTGGGTGGGCGCATCCGAAATTTCGATCAGACCTGGGACGATGTGCGCAGGGCTCTGGAAAGGGCCAAAGCCAAATTCCCATCTGGTGCTGAAGCCCCGACTCTGAACAGAAATATCCAGGAGCCGGACGCGGTGGTTCTGGCAGTGACTGGTTCAGCTGATCTGTTAAAGCTGCGTAATGCAGCCCTGCGCGTCAAGGATCACCTTTCTCATCTTCCCGGGGTCTCCAAGGTCAATCTGGTGGCAGACCCTGGAGAACAGGTGACCATCCACATGGATGATCCTACTGCTAAGCGAATCGGGATCAGCCCTGATGAACTGGCCGCGCAACTGACCGCCCGCAATCGAATCATCCCTGGAGGCTCCATTGAGCTGGCCGGCATGAACGTACGACTGCGTCCTCTTTCCGAGTTTAAATCCGTTTCAGAGATTGCTTTGACTCCGGTAGTTTTACCTTCAGGGGCAACCATTCTGCTTCAGGATCTGGCCAGTGTACGTCACGGAGTTCTAGAACCAGGCACGTCACGGATGCGCTTTAACGGTGAAACAGCCGTGGGCGTGTCTGTAACACCCAAGAAAAATTCAAATATAGTCACTTTTGGAAAAGAAGTGCGCTCAGCTATAGAGTCGGCCCGTCAGGAAATTTTGCCGCTGCAGCTCCAGGAAGTCTCTTTTCAGCCGGATCATACTGCCAAGCGGCTGTCAGACCTCAACCTTTCCCTGCTCAGTGCCATGATGATCGTATCCGGAATACTGATCTTGACCATGGGGCCGCGTATGGGTTTAGTGGTGACTGCGGTCATTCCTCTGGCGATCCTCTCTTCTTTGACCCTTTTTGCCTGGGGCGGAGGCATTCTGCACCAGATTTCCATTGCTGCTTTTATCATGGCCCTGGGCATGCTGGTAGATAACGCCATTGTCATGGCCGAAAATGTTCAATACCGTCTGGACCAGGGCGCATCAGGTACGGACGCTTCGCTGGGCGCGGTTCGAGAGCTGGCAATACCGCTTCTTGGAGCTACGGCCACAACCCTGGCAGCGTTCGTCCCCATGTATATTTCCCAGGGGGTTACTGCTGATTTTACCCGGACCATTCCTGTGATCATCATGACCTGCCTGGCAGTTAGTTTCTGTTACGCTATGCTGGTTACCCCTGTGCTGTGCCGAATGGTCCTTAAACCATCCCCTGTTCGAAGAAAATCTTATCTTGTCAGCATTGGTTACTGCCTGGCTGATTTTGCCCTGCGCCATTCCAAATTCGTTGTGCTCATGGCCTTGCTTCTCATAGGCATTGTGCTAATGCTTGGTATGCGGGTGGAACAGCAATTTTTCCCATCTGCGGACCGCAACCAGTTTGTTGTTGATCTGAAGCTGCAGGAAGGCTCCCACCTTACGGCCACAGAGCGGGCTTCAAGGGTCATGGAAAACGTCCTGTTAGAGCAGGAATCAGTAGATAAAGTATCCAGCTTTATTGGCCGCGGTGCGCCCCTTTTCTATTATACCATCATCCTTACGCCCTACAGCCCGCATTTTGCCCAGCTCATCGTAGAAACCAGACATATAAGTGATGTAGCTCCCCTTGTGGACCACGTTTCTTCTGTGATCCCAGACCTTTTGCCCGGAGTGGAGGTTATCATAAGAAAGCTGGAGCAGGGCCCGCCAATCCAGGCTCCAGTGGAAATCAGGCTGTTCGGCCATGACTTCCAGGATCTGCACAGGACTGCTTCGGCAGTGACCGAACTTTTGAGCAGTGTAGAGGGAACCAGGGACGTTCGTCACGATATGAGTCCAGGTTCTCCGACCATCCGGCTGCATATAGATGATGCAGCAGCCGGTCGCCATGGGCTGAGCCGCGAAGATGTTTCGCAAGCACTTCTGGGGAGAACCCGGGGGCTGGAAATAGGTGAAATTTACTTGAAAGACGATCCAGTGCCGGTTTTTATTCGGAGCACCCAGGGAGAACATCTTGATGCCACTGCCCTGGCAGCCATTGACCTGCGTACAGCTCAGGGAACCCTGATACCCATGGAGAGCCTGGCCAGGCAGGAGCTTGACTGGGTTGCTGCAGCCATTAACCATCGTAACGGTAAAAGAGTGGTAACAGTCTCCTCTCAGCTTTCCCACGGGGTGAGCTACAGCCAGGTTCTTAAGGCATTGCAGCCAGGGCTCAGCGAACTGGAATTGCCCCCAGGCGTGGAAATAGCTTTTGGTGGAGAGTTGGAAGGGGCTGGGGAGGCGAACATGGCCCTGATGACAGTATTGCCCATTGGTTTTTTAATGCTGTTTGGCGTACTGCTGGCTGAATTCAACTCCTTCAAGCGCGTTGCCCTGGTTCTGATGACCGTGCCCCTGGCAGCCGTGGGCATTGTGCCCGGGCTGCTGCTCAACAATCAGCCCTTTGGCTTCATGTCCCTGCTGGGTGTATTTGCCCTGGCCGGGGTGGTGGTGAACAACGCCATAGTGCTGTTGGAGCTCATCGAGCAGGAACGCCGTAAAGGCGCTGACGTTGGTACCGCAGTCAGGGATGCCGTGGCTCGAAGAATCAGGCCCATTCTACTAACCACAGGCACTACCGTGGCAGGACTGCTGCCCCTGGCAGTCAGCTCTTCCACCCTCTGGCCACCCTTGGCATCAGCCATGATTTCCGGACTGCTGGCCTCCACAGCCCTTACTCTGATCATTTTACCGGCAGCCTATCGCCTGATTTTCGCACCCGGAGCAGTTTTCAAGTAACCAGAAAACAATCCCAAGGGCAGGTCCTGTCCATAGAGGTCAATCTCCTGGGCTTTGGGAATGCTGGGAACTTGGCTCCATTCATCTGATCAATTATGTTTATCTGGCTGACATTGCCTATGCCGAAGCACATGATGGAGAGGGCTATACTGGCATCTGCCTGGCGTTTCCATAAGTTTGGACCGTGGAATGAAGTCGTATTCCTGGAAATAAACACGGCCTTGGTGGCCTCATTAGACCGATCATGGGTGGCCGTTTTGGGCGATCATTGACAGACCAGCACAGGATTGTTGTTATAAAAGACATTCCAGTTGAGCAGTGCAATTCATGCGGTGAGTTCTTAATTCATGATCCAGTAATGGAAAATCTTGATTCTTTGATAGACTCAGTGGATTCAGGGATTGAGCTGGAAGTAAGGCGATTTGCAGCTTAAATTTTAATCACTATGCCCACTGGCTCTATAGCTGGTGAGCTTTTTTTATTTTATGTCCACCACACGCAAATCAAGTCGAATCCGCATCGAATCCGGGCGCATCGAATCCGGGGTCGGACCTGGTCAAGTCATTGAATAGTTAAAGAAAATATCCCAGAAAGGCCTTATTTTTGGCTTTAGAGCAGTCATTCTGATATCAGAACGGCTATTTTAAGATGCTCTTTCCAAAAGAGCAGGTTTTCTTATACCAATGCCTAAATAATATACAGCTTCGGTTTTCAAGCTGTTCAGGCCTGTACTACTTTGACAGAGTACATGGAAATCTGCTCATCTCGTGTTATCACTGATAGATTTTCGACTATTGCCTGGGCTACCAGCATTCGATCAAAAGGATCTTTATGAAGAAGGGGCAGTCTTCCTGCAATATCTGCATGTTCATGTGTTATGTTAAGAGAAGTAAATCGGTGTAACTTGAGCTCTTCCAGTAAGTTGTCAGGAGTACTCAGTTTTCCGAGACTCCTTTTAATCCCTATTTCCCATACTGAAACCGAGCTGACAAAGACCATGTTTTCTCCGGAGATGATGCTGCTTCTAGCCTTATCCGACAGGGTGGGATTGTTTTCAAGAGCCCAGATCAGCACATGTGTATCTAAAAGGAAATTCATGGTCTGTCCGGGAAAAGCTTAGAGTTGTAAAAGCTTTCGACAATCTCTTTGTCCGCTTCTTCAAAATCGGCTTCACACTCAACTCTGCCTTCCCAGCTCCCCCCGAGTTTTCGCGGTGTGTTCTGTTTTTTAAAAGCAGAAAGTACGGCAACAGGCTCTCCTGCCTTGCCGATGATCACAGGTTCGTTGGTCTCCTGTACCATTTTTATCAGACGGGACAGAGTGGCTTTGGCCTCTGAGATATTGGTTATTTGCATAATGCCTCCCATGAGTGCATGTTTCTACAAATTAGGTAGTCTGGTCTGGTCTGGTTGTCAACGAAGAAAAAATTTTGGTTCTATAGATCCAATAAATCAAAGGGACATTATGTTGCCAGTTTGGTTATGTTGCCAGTATCCCGCAATATCCAGCCCCACCCCGCCTGTTTTTTCTTTACGTTTTGAGTTTTAACGTACCCCGCATACCCCGCCCATTGAAGAAGGTATCAGGAGTCAGGGGACGGGGGTCAGAAAGCCAGGAGTCAGGAGTCAGGGGACAGAGGAAGAAATGGGGGACAGGTTCTTATTTA
>NZ_JYNP01000103.1 GCF_000934755.1 Desulfonatronovibrio magnus | reverse complement strand
GTTACACCACGTGAAAATCTTTGATTTCCGGCTTGTCTCCCAATCCGGATTGCTCAAAATCCTGCAAGCATTTCCTGCATAGTCGATAATAACGAACATTGTCCTCGGTGAAGTCAATAAGCCTTTCAATCTTGTCCTTCATTTTTAAGAAACCGCGCTCAGTCAGGTCCGGGCATTCAAAAGCTGACTTTTGCACTCTTTGCCCATACGATGTCAGGGTTTTAGCCACCTTGTATCGGGTTTTATCATCAACAATATCGTAGCAAACCAAGTAAAACACTACATCTTCTCCCCAAGATTGAATGGCTGATACTCTTCTGTTTCATTCTGAATATAGGCCTGAAACTTCCTGGCCTGGTGCAGGATATAGCCTCTATGGGTCAGATTGTGCCCAAGGTCTTTGACTCGGGTATTGATGTTCATCCACTTTTCATAAGTTTCTACCAGTGCCTTGCGGATACCTGGCTTCATCTCCACCGGCCTTTTCTTAACCAGATCATGTTCATCCACAAAGTCTGTATCAAATAGATCACGGTAAACAAAGTCATCTTTTTTAACAGATCCTTTATTGATAAGCTGAAGTACAAGCCTGTCACCAAGATAAGTTCGCCATTCTTCAACCAGATCGCAAGCCAGGGAAGGGCGGCCATAGGCAGGCTCATGAAGTGCACCAAGGTAGGGATCAAGGCCACTGGTTTTGATGGCGCTTAAGACTTCATTGGTGAGCATGGTGTAAATAAATGAGAGAAGAGCATTAACGGGATCCAACGGTGGTCTTTTGGTCCGAATTGAAAATGAGAAGTCAGGGTTTTTAAGCAGAAAGCCAAAGGCCTTGAAGTAGATTCTGGCTGCGTTGCCCTCAATGCCTCGTAAAATATCCAGACTGTCTATTTCAGGAAGGCTTTTGATCATGGTTCTAAGAGCCAAGGCCATGGACAATACATGCTCATTTCTGTTTCTCTGTCCAAGGGCCTGGAGAAATCTGGCCTGGTTGCGCAATTTGCCTTTTACGAAGAAGCGAGCAGTTTTAAGCAAAAAGTCAGTGTCAGACAGGTTAAGATATTGTTTTCGCCTGCGCTCCACATCTTTATGATCATCAATGTTGAGCCTCCCTCTGAAAGCCCCGCGTGGGGAAAGAAAAACAGTTTCCACACGGTTTCGTATGAGAAAATCCATAACCCCGCCAGTAAGCGAGGTGTAGCCCATAAGCACAAGCTGCTCCAAGTTGGCGCCAGGAATCTCATCCACAAGTTTGCGGTCTTTGAACAAGGCAAGGTTTGGGCCTGATTTGCGCAGATAACTTCCAGGTTCTAATACATATACTCTTCGCATGCCATATTGCTCACGGGCTGGACGTGAAATGTTTATGATAAAAGATTACCGCAACAGCGACACTTTGCATAAATTATCCCCACGGCGACCGGGGACAGGCACTTTTGCCGACCAAAAACAGTATAATAGACAGACTATCCGGCGGCAAAAGAGCCAGTCCCCTTCGAGTTTAAAGAAAGTGTCGCTGTAGTGTTACGTATTTTGAGGTAAAAACTTTTGCACCATCTCAAGGCTGATCCTCAGATGATCCAGGGCATCATTTAAGTTTTCAATTCTCTCTGCCTTGACCTGATCTGCCGGCATGTGGTCAGGGCAGTGCAGCAAAGGATGGAGATATCTGCCAGATTGCTGAAACTCGCAATAGTCCAGGTTAATTCCCAGAAGTTGATGGATCTTTTTACACCCAAGGGGTGTACCTCTAATCCTGGAAAGCTTGTAATCCACCAGGTGAGAGTTATAATCTGAAGTATTGCCCATAAGAGCATGCATAAGAAGTCTGGCTCTGGACAGGAAGCCAATGGTCTGGAAAATGACTTTTTCCTCACGTATGCCCAGTTCTTTCGAGCCTCTCAAAGCAGTAATAATTTTGCCCAGGGGAGGGCAGTTTTCTGTCAGAATATGTAGTTCAGGATATTTTTCAGCCCACTTGGCATACCCTGGATGGAGAGTGACCGGAGTCTTGTGCTTAGTTACAGCCTGAGACTGCACCTGTTTTACACTGATGCGGGGATGCTTCTTGAGCAAACTGATATTTGTCCAGGGATCTTTGCCATTGCCACCCAGGAAGTATGATGGCTTGCCGGAAACCCGGTGAATGCCCAGGGGCAGTTTGACCAGATTGCCCAGTCCTTTGCCCTGCAATTGATCCTGTTTGGGAAAGACTTCCAGATTGAAATATTGGCAGTCCCTATTCAAAGCCGAGGTCATGGCGATGATAGTCTTTCGGGCCATGGATGATGCAACTGGCTCTTCAAAGAAAAACCAGAAGTGATAGCCTTTACCTCCGGAAAACTCACAAAGGGGAGGGACTCCTGTGTTTTGGGCAGACATCTCTTTTAGTCTGGACATGATATAGTCCTTTTCTCTTTTGATATTAAATTTGTCATTGTTTTTAATATCGCCAGTTCTGAAATGTTTGTTCAGATCCATGTCAATGACTGCGGTCATAATGGTGGAATCAGCCCGCAAAAGGTAAATTCCATATGTTTTGCGACCTTTAAGGTGTTCCAGGATGTCTTGCTGACTTATGGGTTTCCTTACTGGCATGTAACCTTGAGTACCCTTTGATTTGTCCACCCATTGCCTGGCAAAGACATCTTCGCGCCCTTGAAAATAGTTCATATACAATTCCAGCATTTCGTTATGATGCCTGAGCTTTGCAAAGGGATCATCAACATCTGGCTCATATACATGATTTTGCAGGGGAGTGTGGTGATCAAATGATTTTTCGAGATCTGGATGAGTGATTATTGCTCTGGCTTTGACTGAATGGGCCGACTCACTGCGACCAAGTCCCTGTAAAAGCTCAAAGTGTTTTTTCCAGGCCTCGGTAAACTGGGGCTGACTGTCATTGCACCAGGCTAAGATACTCAGGGCCTGTTCGGTTTCACCCAGAACCAGTGCAATGTCAGCCCAGGTAAGTAATTGATCTGGATTAAGATGGTCATAGAGTGCCTTTTTTTTCAAAGTGGACAGGCATTTTTCATGGTCAGTGCCCTTGAGTGCCATCTGCTTGAGCCTGGTGGTCAATAGATTGTAGTCAGGCTTTGCAGCTTTAGATTTTTTGTTTATCAGGGGAAGTGTGTTCACCTTTCCTCCTTACAAGTAACTAAAACCAAATTAGAAATAAATTCAGAGCATTATGGTTTTACCTAACAGATTGCTTCGGTCGCTTAGGCTCCCTCGCAATGACAGGTTTTGAGTAACCACATCCCTGACAACTCAGGTGTCATTGCGAGCGAGTCTTTTTACCTCGTTGAACACACGCAGTGTAGGCGCAGCCATTCAACTGGGGCGAGCGCGGCAATCCTTGTTGCGAGCGAAGCGAAGCAATCTCGTGTTAAGGCTGATTTTATAGTTACTCGCAGGTTCGGTCCCGGTCCACCGGGGAGAAGCACTTAACACTTAAAACTTAAAACTTAAAACTCAAAAAGTCTTTTCAAAAACCTCAATCAGCTTGCCAAGCATGGGAAAGTTGGGTTTGAAAGCCTTGAGGTCATTGATATGTTCCAGGGCTCTATCTTTGTCATGGCGACGAATACAGGCTGCAGCAGCCCAGAGCAGTCCGTCAGGGTCAGGAGTACCGTAGGTATCGAAATGAAACTTAGTTGATTCTTCAGCATACTTCTGGCATTGATCAAAGTTGTCCATTTTAAACTCCAGCCTGGCCAGACGAATGAGTGCCCTGTGCCTCGAACGACGATCCCTTTCCAGAGACTTGATCCATGTTTGCCTGGCTTTAGCGAAGTCCTGCAGTGCTGCATAGCAGTCACCTTCGGTCCAGCGCACAAATTGTCGTCGGAACTTTTCCGGAATTTTGGACAGTACCTGCAGAGCCTCCATGGGCTTTTCTTTGCCCAGCCAGACTCTGGCCCAGAGTTCATAAATGTAATCACCATTCCTGGGATCGGTACAGTTTGCTGCAAATTCAAGGTCTTTGCGTGCCTCATCAAATCGTCCAAGTTCAAAGTGGACCTTGCCGAGGGCAAAGAATTTATGTTCTGCCTTAACATAGTTTTTATCCTCATCAAGCCTGATACATTTTTCCAGCAGGCTTAATGCTTCTCCAGCGCGTTTCTGCTTCAAAAGACATGAAGCCAGGTTATAAAGGGATTTCACATAATTCTTGTATTCCTGATGTCTTTTTTCTCTGGTCTGAGCATCATATGCTTCCCAGTTTTCAATGGCCTTGCGAAATAATGGCGCAGCCTTGAGATCCATGTTCTGGATATTTTTATAAAGCATGCCCTGGCGGTAATAGTTGGTCACTCCTTCAGGCCTTAGTTCCTGAGCCTTTGCAAAGTATTTATGAGCCTTTTCAATATACTGAGCTTTTTGTTGAGGAGGCAGGATACGCTCTCTGTTTTTGGTGGAGTATACCATATCGTAAAGAACATAAGCCAGTCCGGAAGCAAAGAAGAAGTTGTCAGGCTGAGCTTTGATGCACTTGTGATACTGGGTAATGCTTTGCTCCGGTTTTCCTGCATGACTCAAGGCAAAAGCCAGTTCCGCTCTTACGGGTGTTTCAAGACCCAGTGCGGTAAGTTCAGGCTCTTTTTCTTCAAGGGGGTAAAAGAGATCAATGATTTGCTGCCAGTTATTATTAGTTCTGGCCATGGAGATTTCAGCCATGCAAGAATCGAGTCTGGACCGCAGTCTTTCCATGTGACCCTGGTCTTGAGCCAATGTGTCTAAGAAATCCAGGTCACTATGTTTTTCTTTAGGAAGAGGAGTTGTGCTGGAATGCGCTTTGTCTTGAGGATATGAAATTACTTTGGCCTGATTTGCTGTCATGATTTGCCTCCCGTAAACTTGAGGTGTGTCTTGAAAGTGAAGACAGGTTTGCCTGCCTGCAATTATATTACGGAATATGGGAGGTCTTTTTCAAAAAATACTGGATTATTGAGAGTTGAAAGTCATCAGTAAATTATTGGTAGTTGAACAAAAAAAAAGCCGTTATAGTAGTTGAACTTTGAAAATGTCTTATGTCTTAAGCTTGAAAAAAGATTTTAAGACAAGGTGTTACAAGAGAGAGTTTTGACTATTGACCAGGCTGGATAATTACAAGAAAAAATGGCAAGTATTCGATTTAGTCAATTTATAAAATTACCTTCATTGTTTGTTGAATTGTAACTGTTCAGCAAGATCAATAAGAAGACCTGGACCCCGGATCCGTCATCCCGGACTCGATCCGGGACCGGGGTGACGGTTAGAGCAAATAGTTGCCCTTTTTCGTCATTCCGGCGAAAGCCGGAATCCAGGGTATTTTAATAGTTTTATAGCAAATGTGGTGAATAGATACGTTGAATTTATATTGTAACTGGACAATCAAAAGTTTTTCTGTAATAATTATTTTTTTAATTTTTTTTTTGCAGATCATTATGTTATTTTAGCAGATCAGATATCAATCGAAATTTATTGGTTTTCTTTCATTCAACAATGACTCCAAAACCAGGAACTTTTAACTCTTAAGCGAAACAATACAGTTGAAAATATTGGTTGTTTAACTTCAAAATTATTTGGTTACCCATGTTCATCTTTAGATCGAGAACTGGCAGTTTGAGGGGGATCATGTCTTCAAAGAAAATGACTTTTCAAGATATTTTGAAATCAATGCCCAAAAAAGACGAGCCTGATAATCCCTTTAAGGTACTGGAAGGCAGTAGTGTCAGGAAAATTCCTTTTGAAAGCTGGCAGGAAAGGATGTTTTTTTATGGAGGTTGTGATCGCAGACTTAGAAAGTTTACAGGTTCTTTTCCTGCAACACTTAGAAAAAATCAAACCACACATCCTGTGTTTATTCTGAAAAAAACCACTTCACAGTCTTTCATGACCTGTCCTTGTACCTCAGTATGCGATAATGAAATGATCTACATAAAAGCCCATTGCCCACTGGATATGACTGGAGCAGAGCTTGACCGCAACAGCTATATTGTCAGGAAATACACTTTCAATCTTTCACCAGACCCTGGTTTTCACAGGAAATTGAATCTGGCAGGCATAGTACCTGAAAAATGTCTGAGCAAGTCTCTTGGCTGATTTACTTTCCCCTGCCAACGACCCAATCAACACTACCTTGGAAATTGATATGGAAAAACCCATCAAATCCCTGAACAACTGGCTGCAAACCCAAGACGGTAAAGCTTATTTGAGAGAGTGTGCAAGAAATCTGGTGAGAATCAGAGAGAAACACATGAGATCCCAAGATAAAGTGTTATGGGATACTTTTGCCTCGGAACAGAACATCTTAGATCTTTCAACCGAACTGTTTTTATTTTTGAATGATAATCTGAGGGCTTTTGATACAATACAGGCAATTATCAGTACAGGAAACATGACTAAGGCCATTGGTATTTTATGCCTGAAGTTCAAAAATCATTTAAAAGATCTTGAACGAGGAGCTCAAGGTAACTTTTTTTCAAACCTTTACCGCAAAATTCAGCTGTCTCTTTCCAGGCATGATGCTTTTACAGTATCATCCCAAAAAGGAATGTCATTTTATGCAGCCTTGAGAGAGGCTGACCTGCCGATTATCCAACAGAATTTTTTTCAAGCCAACAGCATAGAAGACTATCCATATCCTGAGAAAGAAAGTAAGTGGGAAGGTGAAAAAGATATTGTAGCCTGGGCGGGATTTTTCTGGGACAGGACAAGAGAGAGGTCAGGTTATGACTGTCTGATTCCAGTCCGGGAATATACCTTTTATCTGATCAGTAAAAAATGTGTACATGACGAAACAGTCAGCTTTGCGGATTCTACATATCTTGATGAACAAGGGCAGCAGGTCTGTATTTATGAGTTTATTGCCGATCCTTACCCAGGGACTGGCATAAGCTCAGAACTGCTTGAAGGTCTTGCCATGGCAACGGTTCAGGGCTGGGATGATAAAACCTGCAAGGCATTTTATCTGTACTATAATAAGCAGATGACTCTTGAAGAAACAGCTGCTGCAGTTGGTTACTCAGGACCCAGTGGTGTGCGTAATATCATTAGACAAGCCATTCATTCTATCAGGGACATAACCTCAGCCTGGCCCGGCTTTTATGAGGATAACATGAACGAAGAAGCTGGCAGGTTGTTTCTGGAAAATATATTTTTATTATGCAAATCCAGATCTTTTGACCATAAATTATGATTAAGAACATTGCTGTTTTTTGTTTGCAGGTGCAATGCATCATGAAGCAGTACATGTTTAATTTTTGAAATATTGGAGATGGTTCTATGTCTACTTATGCTGAACCTGCGCTGAATAGAGAAATAACACAGGAAGACTGGCAGATAGCCCTGAATATTCGAACATGCCCGCCGGATACAATTCTGTTTAAGGAAACAAGTAAAAACCTTACCCGCCATATTCGCTCCTGTTATATGTGTCAGATGAACCTTGAGATTGAGGTTGATGAAACCTGGTCTTGGCCTGAGGTTTATCAAAAGCTTGAATGTGACTCCGGACCAGAACCTGGTCAGATCACAAAAGTCAGTTCAGAACTTGCTGGATGGGGGCCCAAGGACAGGTATTATAACCCCCCGTTAGTGCTGATTCTTGAAGTTATTGACGAACAGGCTGTAAGGGTAGCGCAAATTTACCCTGGTGAAGAGTTCAAGTCTGAGGATGATATCTATCTTGATGGAATCGGATATGCCCAGCCCTGGAATATTTATACTATGGGCATAAAGGATTTGGAAGGGCAGGTGGGTGCTGTTGATTTTGACATTCTCCAGAAGATTATTGATATTTCTGAAAAGTATTTTCATGCTGAAGAGGATTCCATGATATACCTGTTCAGATGCATGGAAATTGAAGTAGGTTCTTTTTTCAGCCAGCAGAGCATTTCCCGCCTGGTCCTTGAACATGAAGAAGCTGAATCTGTCAGGAATCTTGTGATAAAAGCCATCCATAATAATGCTAAAATGCCCGGTCTTGAAAAGTCTCATGATCCCCTGCTTGAAATCGCCAGAATGGAAATGTCTGAGTTGAAGCAGGCTCTGCCTGTTAAGTTTGGCATGCCTGAATCTGTATCTGACGATTTCAAAAAGACACAGACCTTAGCAATGGCAGCGTCCGACAAGGACAGTATTCAGGCCAAGATGATCGTACTTGATGATACCGGTATGGAATTCAAGAGTTTTCAGTCCGGTCTTGTGACCATTATGTCCACAGATCGTGGTGATGATCATCTTAAAATATTTGGCAAAATAGATCCGGACTTTGTTCAGGCTTCTGAAATGTTTGCCTGGTGGGATACTCCGGACGGTTCCTTTCCTGCAGACCCTGTAGATCTTTCAGAAGACCATAGCCTGTTTACAGCTTTTTTCCCGGAAATGAGCAGGCAGGATTATCTTAAGGGCCGCCTGATGGTGATTTTTGTGAGTATGGAAAGTGACTGAAGTCAATGGTGATACTGAAGGATTTTTCTACATTTGTGCATGATGGTATGGGCATGCCTCTTGGACTAAGGTCTCGTCCAGGAAGTCTGGTTCTGCCTCACAGCAACCAGGAGATACAGCAATATATTGACAGCATAGCTTCAAATCTGAACTGCACCCACCAGAAAAGGTTGTTTAACTATTTGCTTATATCCTCAGCCCTGCCTTTTCCCGCCAGCAACAGACATCTCGAATTACTCTCCAGAATCATAAACATTGACAGTTTGGATTTGGGTTTGGAGTGGAATCAAATCCTGGGCATGAAGTGGATGTCCATCCCCCTTGTTCTGGCCGTCAATGGTCAGGGCATGCTGGTGCATGCGTTTTTAGGCATGGGTGCTGGATTGAAGAATGTTTTTCCTGAGAATATTGACGAGTTTATGGAAGAACAGTCCAAACTTGCGGTACTTCAGGCTGCTGAGCTTGCTGGATTCGGAAAAGCTGGGAATAACGCCCCTGGGTTCTTTTTCTGGTATCCCTCAATATATGGTATAAAAATATCAGGAAAATCCATTGGCCTTGCCGTTTATGCCGGACTGAAGATGCTTAGAGAGCAGTTTGAATGGCCGAACCTGGTTTGTACTGGAAGTTTTGACGCAAGCGGCAGGTTATCACCAGTTAGTCATGTAGCTGAAAAAATGGCCGCCGCTCAGGAAGCTGGATACAAAGGGATTATATTTCCAGAAGCCGGTACAATAAGTTTTCCGGAATATATCGACATTGAACGAATGCCGGTATCCAATCCGGAAATGGCATTGTGTCTGATTAAAACCTTCAGCCCTGGAAAAGGACGAACCCATCTTCATTTTCTAAGCTCTATCGATAACCTTGAGCCTAATCTTGATCTCATGCTTGATTGTGACCTGGAACTGCTAATGTATCTTGAAGATAAAGATTGTCTTTTGAGCGCTAAAATTCGGGAACTGGCCATCAACAACCACTTTTTTTCGAGTAAACTAACTAAAAGGCTGGAAGAGTCGCTCCAGACAACCGATACTTATCTGAACAAAGTACATAGTATACT
>NZ_JYNP01000102.1 GCF_000934755.1 Desulfonatronovibrio magnus | reverse complement strand
CGGGACTGATTATAATGTTCTGATGCCTGCTTGAAAAGGGCGGGGTATGCGGGGTACGTTAAAACTCAAAACGTAAAGAAAAAACAGGCGGGGTGGGGCTGGATATTGCGGGGTACTGGCAACATAACTAAACTGGCAACATAATGTCCCCACTTTCTTTTTTCATTCCCTTGGCTCTTTCCCGGGCCTGCTCCACGGTCATGGAATCAGCAGGTCCGATTCTGAATTGTCTTATCCTGCTGGACTTATCCCTGTAGCGCAGGTAATAGGTAGCCCGGCCTGTCTTGGATACTTCCAGGATAAACCCGGCTACCTTCGCATCAAAATACTGTACTTTGGGTTCGTCGGCGGGTATCGGCGGGTTGTCTACAAAACTCTGTTTCAAAAATACTTTGGGCATAACACTGCTCCTTTCTGGTTATAAGTTTTCCTTTAGATCTTATAACGAGAGACAGGGCAGTTTTTGAAAAACAGGCCGTGTACGTCCATATTTTGGGCTTGCAGGACAAAAAACGACCACAGGTATGGGAAGGAGGGTAAAAGCGCTAAAAATGGACGAGAGAGGGGTTAAATTGGAAATAGCTTTTTTAGTTTATTAATCAGGCATATATTATTCCATTGACGGAATGTAAGCCAAGAGTTATATACAATTCATGGTATGGGAAGTTGAGTACACAGACGAGTTCGGAGCCTGGTGGGATAAATTATCTGAAGAAGAGCAGATTTCAGTTGATGCGTCAGTCAGGCTGCTTGAAAAGTGCGGTCCAACTCTTGGTTATCCTCATAGCAGCAAAATAAGTAACTCCAGGCATAACCATATGAGGGAATTAAGAACCCAGCATCAGGGCAGACCACTGAGAACACTATACGCATTTGACCCCAGAAGAACAGCTATACTCCTGATCGGAGGAGACAAGACCGGGGATGACAGGTGGTATGAAGTTAATATCCCATTAGCGGACCGTTTATATGACGAACATTTGGAGGAAATCAGGGATGGCTAATAAATTTTCCAGGCTTAGAGCGAATATGTCCCAGGAAGCAAGAGATAAGGCTGAACAGAAAGCCCTGTCCATGCTTGAGGAAATGCCCCTAAATGAGCTTAGAAAAGCCCGGGGGTTATCCCAGCAGATGCTGGCGGAAGTACTCCATGTCCAGCAACCGGCCATAGCCAAGCTGGAAAAACGTACAGATATGTACATTTCCACTCTGCGCAGCCACATAGAAGCAATGGGAGGAGAGCTTGAAGTTAAAGCCAGCTTTCCGGAAGGAACAGTGAAGATTAGTAACTTTTCAGAGCTGGGAAGGGAAGCGAATGGCTAAAGCTTTAGATCAAAAACACAAAGAAATGATGAATAGTGACCCCGAGTATGCCAAAGCCTACACGGATATGGAAGATGAGTTTCAGTTCGCTGAGGAATTGATAAAAGCCAGGATAAGAGCAGGGCTGACCTAGCAGCAGATTGCTGAGAAGATGGGAACCACACAGTCGGTAGTGGCCAGGCTTGTATGTCCAGCTTAACCCAACTTTCCGCGGCGTTTGACGTTTTTGTGTGTAATTTCGGGGCTTTAGGCTAATTTCAACTGTTTTTCTGGGCACTACTTTTGTTGGATCACTGTCTTCCTCGGCTTGACCGGCATGTTATTTATTTCCAGGGCGGAGTACACCTGCTGCTGTTCTATTGTCGCAGTTGTACAATGACGGATATGGATAACTCCCCCTTGCTCTCTGGGTAGACTTGTAGTCTGGATCCTATGAGTTTCCAGCCAGGAGCAGATGGTTTTCCAACGATGGGAAAGACCAGCCTTGGTCAACTTATATCGAATATACTGCAATAAATGATAGGCCAGGACAGTAATAAAGATATGGCCTTCAATGCGCTCAGGCTTTCTATGGTAATTTGGACGCAGACCAAGTTCATCCTTTAAACAGCGGAAAGCGTCTTCTACAGTAGTCAGCATGACGTAGAGAGACCATATTTGCGAGTCGCTCAGATCAGTACGGCTGGTCCGCAGAAAATAACTTCCATCATAGGCTTTGCTGAGCTTTTGGTGGTCGAAGTTCCAGGTGATGTCCACGGCATTATTGCCTTTGCGCACCACATTTATCTCAAAGCCGGCGGAAACACGACTGTTTTTTTGCCTGATCCGGCCGATGCGCTGCTGGATTTTATCATAGTTTTTGAGGCGCCGTTTTATAGTCAGGCCTTGTTGCAAATAGGCGAGTTCCTTTTCCACTCTTTCCCTGGCCCTGGTGACTATGGCGTTTTCTTTGACGGCCTTGCCGTCGCTTTGACAATGCAGAATCATTTCTCCATCCTGTTCAAAGCTCTTGACTTTTATTCCATCCTTGATCTCCACAAGCTGTAGATCTTCAGGAACATCTTTAGGCTTTGAACGGGACACGACAATATATTCAAACCCATTGTCTTTGAGGGCGCTCAGATTCTCCTCAGTGGAGATGCCGGCATCAATAACTACGGTGGGCTTTTGGACAAGCAGAGTGGGCTGCTGATCTTTGGCCCGGGCATGCACTTTGCTGACCATGTCCATCAGGGTTTTGGATTCGGTAACGTTACCCTCAAATACCTGGCTGGCTTTGAGAAAACCCTGTTCATCCAGGACCACCCCCAAGGTGACCAGAGGCCGGTCGTTACGTTTTTCCTTGGAGTGACCATGCCTGGCCTTATCGCAATAAGTGGCATCACCCTCAAAGTATGTGTTGGTCAGGTCATAAAGAATGATGGATTCACCAAGCCTGAACCTTGCTTTGGCATGCTGTCTTAAAAACTGCTCTATCTCTTCTTTATGCTCAAAAAGCAGATCTGATGTTTCATACAAGGCATTGTTGGGCAGTCTGGAGATATCTGTTTTGACCAGATCATTGAATCCGCTTGTCTGTTGGATGTAGCGCTTGAGCTCCCTCTCACTGCTGGGATGGATAAGGCGTCCGACAATAAGCAAAGAGGCCAGGTCCACAGATATCTGATTGAATTCAAGCTGTTTGAATATATCAAAGAAGCCCAGTTCTTTCATGGTCTGCATCCCAACGTACTCTTGCCCTATAGACCTTGATTCGCCGGAATCCAGGCCATGGACGTCAACACTTAGGTAATCAGGTGTATTGGTGTTGATCTGATGGGACTTTTGCTGTTTGACGAGCAACATGGCATAGTGACGAGCCAGAGCTTCAAGCCGATCTTCCAAGGGTACAAGGCGCTGCTGGCCACACAGAATTTGCTTTATTCTTTTTGCTAATAATTTCCAGTACTTCCTTTCAAGATCAAAGGGATTGAGGTTTAGGAGTGTAACCTGCCTGGGTCCTTTGTCTGTGCGCCTGGATTCAACCAATTCATAGGTATAATAGGATTTTCCAGAAGTCTTGTTCTTTTTTTCTTTAGCTCGGATAAACATGAGGGCCAAGGATACCCAAAAACAATCCGATTGCAAGCACTAATTTTAAAATATGGGCACTACATTGGCCATTTTAAAATATAAATCCAATGATTTCAGTATGTTAGCAGATGAAAAAACGTAAAATTCATTGATTTTAAGCTGATTTTGGCAAATTTGCGGAAACATGGGTTAAGGAGCCTGCACAGATACGCAGAGGCTACAGGGAGTAAGGTCAGGATATCTTTAGATGAACCCCGCCAAGTCTGCTAAGCATAACTTAAAGAATCTGACTTTTCTTTCTGTTTTATGTTTGACGTAACGGCTAACAGAATTTATATAGCAGGAAATGATCAAGTCATTCAAAGATAAAAATACAGAAAAACTCTACTCAGGAACGTTCGTAAGAGAGTTCAGCGGGTTTCAAAGGCAGGCGATCCGCAGGCTGCAGATCCTGGACAGCGCTTCCTGTCTGAATGACTTGAAGGAATTACCCTCAAACCGCTTTGAAGCTTTGAAGGGAAGCAGGAAAGGTGAGTACAGTATCAGTGTAAATATGCAATGGCGGGTTACTTTTAAATGGTATCAGGATAACCCCCAGGAAGTAGGGATAGAAGACTATCATTAAGGAGGCTTAAAATGGCTAACAAAATGCCTCCGGTACACCCCGGAGAAATACTGCGAGAAGAACTTGACGGCTTGAATATTTCAGCCAGTGCTTTTGCCAAGAGTCTCAGTGTTCCCACCAACATAATTACAGAAATCTTAAATGAGAGAAGAAGAATAACCCCTGACACGGCCCTGCGCCTGAGCAGGTACTTTGGAACCTCGGCAGAGTTCTGGATGAACCTTCAGCAGGCTTATGATCTGAAAGTAGCCAGGGAAAGTACATGGTCGGAAATTGAAGTGGCTGTAAGGCCTCTTTGTGTTGGTGCATAAAAAGCCCACCAGGTGATTTACTGCTTCACCCGGCCAAGCCGTTCACCGAGGGGCAAGGGGTTCAAGTCTGCTTTTTCAGCCCGCACCCAGTCTCTTCATGGAATAAACCCCCTCCACCCCGCCTACGGGAGTGAATTTCCTGGTATCCTTGGAGCCAAGCAAGTGCTTGACCTGGTCGAACACCTCCTGAACAAAGTCTTTCCCGCCGATCACCCCGGAGTCAGTAAAATAACGACAACGATACCTGAAACGGTCAGTCCTGGTGTGGAGAAATTGTCTTCCAAGGTAGGATTTGAGGTATTTTTCGCGGTGGGTTGCGTCTGCCTGACTTAGACAAGCCTCGTAGTAAATTAAACGGATGGGACGTCGGTTTTTGGTGGATTCTACAAGTCCCTTGCTATGATGCTTTTACCCGGTTAAATGCTGCTGCTTTGCAGCCCGCTTCGCGGATTTAACCGGGCAAATCTTAGCTTGAGGTCTTTAGTGTATCCTACGTAAAAGTTATTATCTACATCACTTTGCAAAACATAAGTGTAGTACATCAACAATATACACAAGCTGGTTCAAGGCAAGAAATCGGGCTGGGCTTGAAGACGTAAGGCTTCATACCCTTCGGCATAGCTTCGCTAGCTTTCTGATTAACGCCGGACGTTCAATATACGAGGTGGGAGCCATACTCGGGCATAGCCAGATAAAAACCACTATGAGATATGCTCATCTTTCCGAGCAGACCCTGGTTGAGGCTGTGAATACGGTACCGCTGGTACATGCGGCGTGATTTAGCGATGTGTATGGAGGCCAGCCTGTTGGTACGGGTGGCCTTGGAGTAGATCTGATAAGTGAACTGTTATGCAGCCCTGCTCAGTTCGAGAGGCCAAGCGCCCTTTTTGGAAGCATCAAGTACTACTACTTCAACAACAGAACCATCTTCTGCGTAGCTGAGATGCGTATCCCAGTCCTGAGAAATTTCTTTTACAATAGGCTTGTTTGATAGACGAATAACCAGAATGTCATCGTTTTCTTCATAAGTTACTTTCATCGCTCTACTCCCACTGAAAATGATGCATAATTGTTTTGACCACAAGTTTACTTTCAAGAACTACAGCTGCACAGATAAGGTTGTCATTGCGTCCTTCAACGTGCTTGGAAATCCATAGATGTGTCTCATCTTTATAGCGGGTCTGTCCTGTTTCAATAATGTCTTTGAGTAATTCCTCGCTAATTCTACGTTCAGCCATACGCTTCCGAGCATGGTAAGTTGTCTGGACTTCTAAGCCGAATTTTTCACTGTCCATACTATTCTATTGCTAAGTTAAAGTTCTGAAGAAGGCCATAGGCAAGGGGCTAAAAGCGGATGGTAGATTATAATTATTATACGCTGGGGCAAATCCCAGGTGTTAAAATGGGCTCTTGGCCCAATAAGCCATCATTTGGCTCTCTAGCCCCTTGCCTGCAGCCTACTTCGTCGGGTTGTACTGGGATGATCCAGTATAGCATTTGATTTACATAAATCTCTAATCATTTCTGGCTGCCCTTGCAACACATTTCGTCTGAATATCAACTTTTTGTATAAAGTTGGTATTGGGAATTTCAGCTAAAAAATATCAAATAAAATCAAAATCTTATCTATAGTCCCAAACCCAACCACCTTCACTCTGGCAGGTAAATGCAAATTATTGTTGATTTTGATTCGTTATAGTTGATATCCATAAGCCCATGAACAACCACCCCCAAAAGGGCAGCTCCATAAAAGTTGAGCCCATAAGAAACCTGGAAGATATCAAGGCCATTAAGCAGCTGCTTCAGGATAAGCCCAGAGACCTTCTGCTGTTTATCATAGGTATCAATAATGGGCTGCGTATCGGAGATATCCTGAAACTGAAAGTAAAACAGGTCCAGGGTCTTAGGTCTGGAGATACCTTGAGGATCAGGGAGCAGAAGACCGGGAAAGAGAACGTGCTGCTCATAAACAAGTCTGTGCATAAAGCCCTGGAGAGGTATCTGGAATCTGCCCAACCTGACCCGGAAGACTATCTGTTCAAGAGTAAGAAAGGGAGCGGGCCTTTAACCGTGAGTGCAGCCAATAGACTTGTGAAATCCTGGTGCAAGGCTATTAATCTGAGAGGGAACTACGGAACACATAGCCTTAGAAAAACATTCGGATATATTCAGAGGATCAAGTACGGGGTAGGCTTTGAGGTCCTGTGCAAAAGGTTCAGCCATAGTAGTCCTGCCGTTACCATGCGTTACCTGGGGATTGAGGACAAGGAAGTGAATGGGATTTTGATGAATGAGATTTGACCAACAAATGGCTCCGCCATCAAATACGTTATTCTGATTCTGTTCCCGCTTAATGATTTTCGAGCTTAAATGAAACGAGATGATCCAAGTGTATTCCTATGGTGGAGTTCTTAGCAAAGACCATAAAAAGCCCTTGTTCCGCTTTCCAGTCAAAGTTGATCACTTGTTCAATAGCTGTTGCAGGTAAACCGCTTGACAAAGAGATTAAACCCCTTGAATATTTCACGTCCGCTGACTGGGGAGACTCAAAAAAGACTTCGAAATACTTGAGTCTGTCAAATAACATAATAAATCGACTATCAGCCATAATAACTTCGATTATCCCACTTTCTGTATTGATTCTTAAATCTTGAACAGAATCAAATAAGTGCTCTTCGGACAACGAGCTAACTATCTTCATGCATTTATATTTCATTATATCGCCTCAAGTTTGTACCAATTGAGAAAATCAGGGTTAACAATTGCAGTTTCTTTGCTGCCTCTAATCACAACTAAGCTGTTAGCCATTTTCAACTCAGCAGCCTGAAAATTCTGGAAAGATAATATTTCACTCTGCCCACTTGAGAAGATTAAGCTTAACTTACATGTATTTTTATGCTCTGACTCTATAAGACTTACAGTGTTTTGAAGAATGCAGGCCAAGTGATCCCAATGCCATCCAGCTAACCAGTCATGGCCTTTGAGTGTGATTAACAACCGTTCTCGGTTGAAATTCAGGTCACCATTATCATAGTTTGTCACTTGACCATTAGAAGTATATATCCTCATTACTTTCCCTTATAAAATTGATTTTTCTGAGCGATGAGTCTTGTCTACATGCCATGTACTCAGTGGCCTTTTGTTTCTTGATCGGCGAGACAATCTTTTCTGTTTGTAGCTTGTGCGCATTATCTGTTCCATTTTGGAGAAACAATATCTACATTGGCGTTCCTTGCAGTCCATCTTGCAACCTTGCAATGTGTTGAAAAAATCATCATCAAATAGATATGATGGAATCTTGCCAATGTCTCGAGCAAGATACATCTGGTATCCGGCTCCGATAAAATCGACCACGTTATAAGTCGTTCCATTGTGGTAAGCGTCAATAAAAGTACCTAAGGCAAACGATATGCTACTTCTGCATCTAGGAAGTTTTACCACAGCGATGTAATCATTTAAAGCCTTGAATCTATTCACTGTTACCCAATTTGCCTTAAAAAAGTACCTAGGATCAGAGGCGATCCTGGTTTTTGTACAGAATGAACTGTCCTGAGTGAGGCTTCGGGCCAAGTACCATCTGTGACCATACCTGGAATTTTCATCAGGACATTTGTTTAGGCAACCCTCAAAAGCTATAACCTTTGATTGATAACCAGCAAGAGCGTTTTTCTTAAGCTGTTCCGGGTCACGAATTATATTTACTGATGGGTTATGCAGAGTCACTCCTTCTTTGCGCTCCTGTTCCAGTTCCTCAACAGTCATCCTGTGCGAAAGACATGAACCCTGGATATCTAGATCAGGTAACCTGTCCTTAAGTCTTTTTATAAGTTCAATATCTGCTACTACAACACTTTTTATTCCTCTAGGATAAAACTCGGTGGCTACACTGTCGACCACCACTTTGTAATTGTCGTGCAGGAGGTAGTTTAATAGCAGAGTAAGCTTGAATTTTGTATGTTCGTGATTCCAAGATATCATATCCATAGTCAGGCTTTTTGCCTGCTCTAAAGATACTTCGGAATTAACAGGCCTGCCACTGGCACAGATCTGGGGGTTGTAATGAGGAAAATGCAGATCGTAGATATAATCCTTGAACCTGCTCATTTCTATCAAATTTTGCTGGATAGCTTCTGTCTGCTTGGTTGGAGCAATATTCTGCGGAGAAAAGCCAATGGTAACCTTAAGGTCGGGCATACTATCATCCTTGTATTTTTTAAGTTCTTTAGCGGGTATACTTGGTGAAAGCAAGCCTTATTGAAGCGTTATCCAAGAATTGGAGACAAGGTTTAAATAATTGCCTTCTAAGGGTATGCTGTGCTAAAAAGAAGGGCACTCGTATGTCCCTTCTTTTTACTCCGGCTATTACCAGAGGATTACAAAGCCAATCAGTGTTACAACAGCGCACCATAAGGCATACGCCTGGCGCTTCCAAAAATAATGCTTACGCTCGTGGAAGGACTGTTTATTTCTGCGAATTTCATATCTGAGCTTAGAGCCTATCCTTGAGACTCCATGAGCATCCTGTAAGACCATAATCTTACCTCCCTAAGCTAATTATGTTCATAGAACTCAATCATAACTCCGTACACACCGGACTGCCTGATTATCAGGGCAGCGTACTCACGTGCTTTTGATTCTTCCCAAAAGATACGCTCTGACTCTGCCACATCTGCGCCTAAGAATTTTCCCATTTTGATTACACTCCACATGGTTACTTCCTCGTTGAATCAGGGCCGAAGGCTTCCCACTGCAACTTAAAGAACCTGTCCCTTATGTTGCGAGTTTGTATAATCCCTTGACAGACATGTAAATGCTTTGATTTTTGGCTTGGTCTTGTATCCTCAATGATAACAGCTGGATACAAGAACAGGCAGCATAATTTTTTTTAGGAGGCAACATAATTTTTATCGCCAGCATGAACTCTACTTAAGCTTGGCAGAGCCTGTACTTAAGCCTTACAGGCTGTCCAGCCAGTTTAGAGTTTCCTGCTCGTTTTCCCAGTTGATCAGTTCATCAAGCTTTTCGTCTTTAATCTGATTTTGGGTGTATTCAATGAACTTTTTTTGCAACTCTTTTTTTCTGGTCAGGTCCAGTTTGAGGTAGACCATGGTGGATTGAAGATTTTCATGGCCAAGATGGTTTTTGATATCGGTCAGGCTGTAGCCCGAGTTGAGCATATTGATGGCGCACGAGTGCCGGAAACAATGAACCGGATTTAGTTCTCTGATTTTGTCTTC
>NZ_JYNP01000101.1 GCF_000934755.1 Desulfonatronovibrio magnus | reverse complement strand
AGACAAGTGGAAGTTCAGCACTCATTTTGAGGATTACTTTGAACTGCCATCAGAACATTTTTTAGATTTCGTACCTAAATTCCGCCACATCCATCATGACATCGGCCGGATGGATGATGCGGCATTCAAGACAAGCACAGTAATGGAGATATTTCATTTGTTGCTCAAATACATTCATTATGATGAGCTTGAGTCCAAAATTGATGAAATATACAGCCTGATAGCGAAATTGCCGGATGGAGACGAAGCCAGAGATTATCTGGAAATATCCATCAGATATATTCTGTCCATAGGGAAAGTTCATAGGAAACGACTTGTCCATTCTGTTAAAAACTTTGCAGGGGGTGAAAAAATGTACGGTGTAGCAGCACAAGAAATAATTAGCGAAGCTATTGCAAAAGAAAAACCATACTGGCAGCAGCAAGGTGAAATAATAAAAGCTCAACAGTATATCATTGAAAGTTTAACTGAAAGATTTGATGTGGTTGGACAATCATTATCTGAAAAGATTAAATCCGTTCAATCCTTAGATATCCTTAACATGCTCTTCAAGAAAACTTACCGTGTCAACTCAGTGGAAGAGTTTGATCAACTGGTAAACAAAGTTCTCAACTAAACAGCTCTTCATCAATTCCTCTCATATCCTTGGTCGCCTATTCCTTAACTGAAATAGGTGGTTTTTTTTGAGCTTTTGCAACACTACTGCAGCAATTTTGTGTTAACTATTGCCTCAACCACCGTGTAAAGGCACTTTTGCCGAGATAGAGACGTAAAACAATCAGACTATCCGGTAACAAAAGCGCCTGATCCCATCCAGATGAAACAAAGTGTCGCAGAACAACGCGTAATGCTCCCGCATAAAGACGGTTCTGCTTTACAAACTCATAATAGTCCCGGATACAATCGGATATAGTAATGTTTTTAAAGCTTTTCACCGCACTGATTGCAGAAAAGTGATTCGGGCAGGTTTTGCGTTTTGCATTGAGAGCATAAGCGCTGACTTGGCTTTTGTTCAACCGCGCTTCCGCATCCTGAGCAGAACCTGGCGTCAGGATCAAGATCTCTGTCACAATTGTCACATTTGGAAAAAACAACCTGCTGTTGTCCGCAATGACCACAAAACTTAGCATCATCGGGTACTTTTCTTTCACAGCTTAGACAGGCGTGGTCCCCGGACACATTCTTTGCTGCTGTCTGAACACCAGATCCTGGCCCGGCAGAAGCAAAATACTGAGCAAACATGGCCGGCATCATTAAGCCCATGCCCATTCCCATACCCTGCCCTGCTCCATCACTTTCTGACTGGGCTGCTTTTTCCATAGCCATGGCAGCCTTCAACTGCATCAACTTGTTCATATCATCAAACACGCCCATGCGCGATCGGTCATCTATTGCTTTTTGAACCTCGGGAGGCGGGGTAATGGAATTGATATACAAGTGTGGCAAACCAAGGCCGAAATGAGCAAAGTCGTTATAAAGCCTGTTTTTCAGGCCCTGGGCAAACTCATCATACATGGCTGGCAGGTTTATAATAGAGTCAAGATTTTCACCCATAAAGTCATTAAATCTTGAGACAATCACCCTATTAAGATACTCTTCGATTTCCTGAGTTGAGTACATGCCCAGAGTGCCGACAAGTTTGTTGATAAGAAGCAGTGGCTGGGTTACCTGCACATTGAATACCCCAAAAGCCCTTAGCCTGATCAGGCCCAGCTGTCCGTCCTTGAAAGCTACAGGATCTCGTGTACCCCACTTGAGATTAGTAAAAACCTTCATGTTGACAAAGTAGACCTCTGCTCTAAGCGGACTGGCAAATGCCCAGGGGAAGCTGAGAAGCTTTGTTAGTACAGGTATATTGGCTGTTTTCAGAGTATGTCGCCCTGCTCCAAAAACCTCTATGGCCCGGCCTTTGTAAAAGAAAACAGCAACTTGACTTTCACGGACAGTCAGCTGAGCCCCAAGCTTGATCTCACCCGACCCTTTCTGAGGCACCCGGTGGAGCATTTCCCTTCCGGTTCTGTCAAACCATTCAATATTCTCAAGAAAAACCAGATTATCAGAGCCCATTTACAGCCTCCTGATGCTTGCTGCCGAAGTTCAAAAAAACAGGTCAGACAATTGTCTGCTTATACTGAAATATTATGCAGGATTATGGTTTCATACCTGTATTCAGCTACAATGATACAACTTATAATGATACAACTTATACTGCAGCATACTTTTGTATATGACGTCAAGCGTTGTGTTTCGGGGCAGACAGAGAATGATGAGGGCTATGAGAGTTATGAGTTGCTCCCCCGGGCGGCCCGGGACCGAACGTATGAGTAACTTATACCGCTCGTTCCCAGGCTCCAGCCTGGGGGCGTTTAGTTCTTGCGGCTCCAGCCGCTTCTTCAAAATGTGGCTGGAGCCACAAAAAAAGAGGTAACTAAAAAATCAGCCTTAACACGAGATTGCTTCGCTTCGCTCGCAACAAGGATTGCCGCGCTCGCCCCAGTTGAATGGCTGCGCCTACACTGCGTGTATTCAACGAGGTAAAAAGACTCGCTCGCAATGACAGCTGTGCTGTCAGGAATGTAATTGCTGAAAACCTGTCACCCACGAAGGAGCCTAAGCGACCGAAGCAATCTGTATGGGAAAAACATAATATTCTGAATTTATTGCATATTCGATTGTAGTTACTTGTGAGACAAGGGGGTTTTGGAAAAACGTGCCCACTGCAGCATCAAAAAGGCTATCGTCTTACAAGTTTTCAATGTTCTTAAGCAACTCGTCCACTGAACACCTAAAGGGTATATGTTTCCATAACCGTCTATGTAAGATATTTCACCCTAATAGGCCTTAAGAACATAATTGCTGTCTGTAAAAAACCCCCTGCGAACCTTCGGTGAGCTGTTGAGGTGTTGCAAGGAGTAAATCATTCCACCAGCCTGTCTTCAGGCAGGGTAATTTTGCGATAGAGTTCGTCAGTGGCTGCCAGAAGCTCGAACGGGGGGTTAAAGCCTATTTCGTTGGCTACCTGAATGTTGAAGGATATCTTAGGGATGCCTCTGTCCACCATGTTCAGGGACCTGGGCTGCTTACCTTCAAGGATATCAATTATCATTTGAGACACAAAATTGCCTCTCCTGCTGAAGTCCACGGTTGAAAAGCCCATGAGAGCCCCAGCCTCCACATCCCGGGAACCGTTTCTGGCAAAAGTGGGTATTCCCTGCTCCCGCAGAAAGCTAAGGATCTTATCCACATCGCTGCTTTCCCAGTCAAAGGCCAGAAGAGAGGGAATGAAAAAGGCATCCATGCCTTCATCCAGGAGGTGCTTGATCCCTTCTAAGCAGTCCTGGACGGATTCTGTAGTGATTCTGTCGTATTCCAGGAGTTCAAACCCCCTTTCATCGGCTATCCGCCTGGCGGCACCAAGGTTTGTAAACTGTCTGCCGCTTTGGGTGTCCGGATAGATCACCCCCAGACGGTCGAACTCCACAATCAGATGGAAGATTTCAAACATACGCGGATATCTTTCCGGATCCAGGCGTACAGTAAAATTGTCCACACCCGAGTCATGGATGCTTTGAACAAAACCCGAATCCACAGGGTCGGAAACGGCCATGGCCACAATGGGTGTTTTATTGTTGTTGGCCGCAAGTATGGCCCGGGTAGCATCAGTGCCTGCGGTTAGGACCAGGTCTAAGTCGTCTCTTTGCATCAGTTCCCGAGCTTCTTGTTCCAGGAGCTCGTCCCTGTCCCAACCCGGGCTGTAGTGAGCATCCCCGGGGAAATCAATTTTTTCCAGCCAGCCCCGGGCCTGCAAAGAATCTTTTATTGCCTGCAGCGAGTCTGAAAAAAGCCAGTACGGACCTCCCTCGATATAGCCCACCCGGTAGTTCTTATCCTGCGCGAATGCCTGAGAGGCCAGAAGAATTCCGGCCAGGATCAGGCAGATAAAACCCACATTCTGCAGCCTGAAAAACTTAAGCATAAAGTGCTCCACTTATTGTTTAAAATGTGATGTTATCTTTAATTTAAATCGTTTCCTGGACGTACCTGTTTAGCCCTTTTAAGGAAAGCAGGGGGCAGGCACCCTGGACTTATTTGTAGCTGATGTGAAGATTATTACTTAAAAATAAGTGCGGGGAGAGCCAGTCCCCCTCCGGGCTGTATGCCTCCGGGCAGGAAGCCGTGCCACATGCAAAGCGCTAAACAGATACTCCCGGACAAGGTCCAGTCAATTCCGGACAATGAGCTCTCAGCATAGACTGACGATGGTATCTCCGGCCCCGTGAACCTTGTAGAAAGGCCGGTGCATGACCAGAATGCCCATGAGCCCGGACGGCCCGTAAAATCCGCTGTACTTGGCAGTGGCGGTTATCTCCTGCAATCCACTGGATCTGTCCAGGTAGGCGATATCTTCTTTGACCGAGTAACTTTTCTGCAGGATCCAGTATCTGTTGTGCTTATAACCTTCAATAAGCAGGAATTTTATCTTCTCGGCGGTTTTTCCGGTCATAGCCTGCATGGAGTAGACCCCTTTGCTGCCCCAGTTGCTGTCCAGATCGCATCCGGCATACTTGAGGAAATAATCCCTTCTTTTCCTGGGAAGCTGGAAAAATTCATGGATATCCATGCGCTCCCCGTCTTCCAGGACAATGTTTTCCGGGTCCACCAGAGTAGTATAAGGGAAGATCTCCCGGATTTCATCAGGATACATATCCCTGGTTTTTTCCCAGAAAGGGAAAATAAGAGGAATTTTTTCGTCAAAGACGATGCTCGGTGGCAGATCATAGTGCAGTCTCTTGTTTTGCCAGGCATCAAACCTGGTTTTGAAATAATTGTCGGACATGAGTCCGTGAAAGGCATGGGCCCGGATAAAGTTGCAGTCATAGGCACTGACGCCTTTGTCGTATCCGAAATATTTGATCCCGTGGTCTCTGGTTCGCTGCAGGAAAAAACGCATTCCGGACTGGATGGAGGCGTTATCCAGGAGATGGTGCACCATGGGCTGGTCACCCAGGTGTTTCTTCAGGTCTATGGCGAACTGCCCGGCCATGGACCTGGGAAAGACGGGCTTTCGTTTAAAATCCTGACTGAAATGCTCATAAAAAGAGTAGAGCTGTTCGCACTGGCACCACAAAGACCCCGGGCTCTGAATTTCCGAGATTTTTCCAGGCACAACTTCGTCGGTGCGAAAAAAAGCAGGCTGCAGTGAAATCCCCATTTCCCGGGCCCGCTCATGAATTTCTCTGTGCCAGCTCCAGCCAAAGCTTTGAGGCAGTTCATTGATAATAAGCCCGGCAACGTCAGAGTCGGTTTCTTGAGCCAGGGAGGCCCGCAAAAGATCAGAGGTTATGTCCTGAAACTTACGGATAAGCTCATGGCGTTTCCGGTATCCTTCCAGTACTTCAGGGTCCAGGGGATAGATATCCTTTGCAGGGCAGGTGCTGAAGCCTATGTCGACACGTAGTAGATCGTTGACCTGATTGTCCAGAAAGGCAAAATATTTATCCATAAAAACTCCCAAGGCTAAAGATTTAAGTGTTCATGACTGATTTAATGGCTGATCCAGTTCCTACGGATAAGAAAGCCCAGGTAAAGGATGCTGCTGACCAGGGTCAATATTCCGAAAAGCACCACAGAGCTCTCATAGCCCACCCTGGCAATGAGAAAGCCCATTACCAGCGGTCCAGCCACGTTGCCGGCCCTTTCCCAGAAACGATATATGCCCATGCCTGCCCCCGGGCCAAGCTTTTTTACAATATCAGTTTCAGATATCACCGAGGCCTGGGAGGATACGGAAAAGCTGTGGGCTATGCCCAGCATTATGACCATGACCAGGATGGGTATGAAACCGCTGAAAAGGGCGAAAGAAAGCATTGCCCCGGCAGTTATGAGCCCGCCCAGGAGTATGAAGTATTTGCGAAGATATATCTGTGGAAAAAGGTGTGATATAAGCGGGCCTGCGAAAACGAGGCATATGCCGTAACACATGATGACCCGGCCTATATTGGACTGCAGGGCATCAATGCTGTTCAGGTAAAGTGGAACAAAGAAAAACAGAAATCCCACCAGGACCAGCTTGGCCGGTATGGCCTGCAGCCAGAGCACAGCTGCAAACTCCCTGTCCCGGAAGACCTGGAAAAGCTGAGAGGCTTTGAAAGGAAGGCCAAAGCCTCCCAAAGATTCCGGCTTTGCCGGCCTGAAGTCCCCCCTGAAGACCAGAACTGCGAAAATCAGGGCCAGACAGGTGAAAATGGCGCTTACATAAAACACGTTTGCATAACCGATTCTTTCCGCCAGCATGGCCCCTATGACCGTGCCGCAGATATCGCCGCTGAAAAAGGCGGCCAGAAATCCGGCCATGCCCATGGACCTGGCCTTGAGGCTGGTATTGTCAATCACAAACCTCTGGCAGCACATGAAAACCACGCCCAGACCTACGGCGGCCAGGCAGCGAAATACTATAAGCCACAGAATATCCTGAGCCATGGCTGTGAGAAAATGACCTGCAGCATTCAGTAAAAGTCCGATTATCAGAGGTATGAACCAGCCCCTGGAATCGGTCATGGCCCCGGCCAAAGGCATGGAAACAGCCATGGTAAACATAAAAGCGGCAATGGGCAGACCTATTATCATCTCTCGGGACAGGCCCAGTACTGGCTCATAAAGCGAGTCAACATACATGGGGAAAAAGGACAGGCTGAATCCGTCGGCCATGATAAAAAGAAAAATAAGAGGTCTAATGAGGGAATAAGGGATAGGCCCTGAAGCTTCATCCCTGCCTGCTGCAGGTGCATGGAGTCTGCTGCCGCCTTCCAGGCTTATGGCCAGATCACTCCAGTAGGTGTTGACCTTTTGCAGGCAGACCCTGATTTTCTGCAGGGCATCCGGGGATGCAGCAGGACGGCTGGATTCAGGTCCTTCAAGGTTCTGGAGCAGGCCGGATATTTTTTCTGTCTGCTGCCGGGGCGGTGCAGAAAACCCCTGAGACAGATCCGGAAGAAAGCCCCGCAAACCTGAGGCAAATCTCTCGGCCTGTTTTTTTACTATGGAGTTATAATAATCCGCCAGCACGCTTATCTCGCCCAGGGAAGCGTACCTGTCCCTGTCCACGGGCATAAGCCGTGGATAACTGCGGGAGATGTCCCGGCGCAGCACACTTAATGGATGGCTTATATAGTAGATAACGAAAAAGGTGAGAAATTCAAAAGTAAGAAGAAGTGAGGTGAACATGACTGTCAGCATGTCCCACATGATCTGTCTGGACTGGGAGTGAATGACACTTCCGGAAATGTGAATATTGATGTGGCCCTGAACCTCACCCTGCGCTTTCAGAGGCAGGGATATGTCCGTGTCTTGAGGAGTCAGGCCCTTGCGGGACAGTTCAGAGAGGTAGGGCTTATGGACAAAATCAGACTGGCGGGTGCCGGGTTCAATGTCCAGGGCCTGGTCATGATCGGCAAAAAAAAGTGTATAGCCCATGGTGTCGGTGATCTCCATGAACTCCACCTCAGGCAGGTCGGAGAGGATATTTTCCAGGTTGTCCTCAAGCCTGGCTATCCTCTCGAGAGAGATGCCAATGTCCAGGACATATTCCAGATCGTTTTTCAGGTTCTGGCCGGCACTCTGGGCTTTTTCCCTGATGGTGCTCACATGGCTGGACTGAAAAGCATTTATATTGAAATAAGAATATGCAGCCTGCCCAAGTATGATCACCGCCACAGCCACCAGGAACGCATTTACTTTCAGGCTCAGGTCTGGTTTCATAAGCCGCCTCCCCTGCCCGATATATCATCCGAGGGCTTTTTGAAGCCTGATGCGTACCTGTCTTCTTTAACCCTGCCAAGAACCTGGACTGCCTGCCGGCTGTCCCTGATGATCTGTTCCAGTTCACGTCTAAGCTCATGGGGTATTTCTTCGTTTTCCAGGTGCCCGGCAAGCTCGCTGCTGCAACTTTCCAGGCCGTCTGCAATCTCTTTTAATGAACGTCCTGGGGATGCTGCGGCCTCTTTGCCTCTGGATTCAAGTTCCAGGGCTATCTCCTGCAGGTAGCTGCCAAGGCTCACAATATCGTTGCGGATTATCCTGGAATCCGGAAATTTCTGGGTCAGGTGCGTCCGGCCGGATCCAGACGCAGCAGGTCCGGACTTATGGGTTTTCTCTTCTTTTGAAAACGGGCTGAACCGGCTATCCGGTTCTTCACGGGGCACGTCCTGTGCCCCTGATATTTCGTGCTCCCGGGTAATGGGCAAAATGGTTTGCCTGATTCTTTCCAGATCATTTCTGATAGGGCGGACCACGAAAAGACCCAGAAGGCCCACCAGAACTATGGCAGTGCCACCCAGAGACCAGCCCAGGCGGTTCAGGGCACCCTTGATCATCTGAGTGATGCGCTCCAGTATCACTGCCTGGGAAAAGGAGAGGAGTAACCCTCCGTGGGCCTGTTGTTCAGCCCTGTGGACTATGGGCAGGTATAAAATGTATCTGTCCTGTTCAAAAACGGAGCGGCTTTCATCTTGCCCCTCAAATTCCTGCGCATGCCGGGCAAGAAGCATGGAACCGTTTTCCTCTGCTCCCTTGAAATAGATTATTTCCCCGAAATCCATGCTCACGGCCACATTTTCCACCCTGGGGTTGGAATCCAGGAACTGAGCCAGCATATCGTCCATGCCCTCAAAAGCGTCCAGAGGCTTGCCCAGAAGGATTCCACGCTCAATGTCCTGCTTGAGGTTTATTGCCCTGGATTCCATGATGGATACAAGGGACCTGGAGTATATATTTTCAAAGGAGGAAATACTCAAAACGGAATTGAGAACCAGGGTGAAAAGAAGGATGGCCAGGGTGGCCGTGAATATTTTCAGTCTGAAGTGCATGTGATCATTACCTGTCTGGATTTTGATGAGCATTGTATCATGTGCAGACCTGCCAGAAATAAAAACCCAGCAGAAATAATCATCCACTTCTTCATATCCCACTCCTTTTGCAATGCTTCAAATAATCTCCCGCCCGGAAAAAGATCCCTCTGTTTCAGCGTCCTCATTCAGCCCAGTTTTCCCGGAAGCCTATATCACTACAGCGACACTTAATTTAAAATGTTTTTTCTTCAACTAATAACTATTAACTCTCAAGCGAGGAAGTTGTTCTTCAAAAGTATCAAAGAGGCATTCTTCCTGAGCCATTCGCTGGAGTGTACCTGTGTAAACTGAAACCCTCGTGTAAACCCCATAAGTTTCCGGATATGGACACCCATACCCAAAGCTTATATTTATAAGGAAAATTGGTCCAGAAAAGTTTGTCCCCGTGCAACATCCAAAGATCTATTATATTGCTACATATAACCTAACTCAACTAAACTGGTCAGTCAAAAGCTTTTTGCAATCATTTACTGTAACTATTCCAATATGTTCAAGTGAGAACAATTACATTATCACTAAAGCTGGCTATGCCCGCAACCCAAAAAAGATATATTCACCGCCCGGGCGGACCGGGACCGAACGTGTGAGTAACTGTCTTTAAAGTGGAGCCTGCATCCTGCAGGCTATTTAATTCCAGGCGGTTGGAAGCCGCCTCCACCTTGAAGAACAGTCCCATATTTGGAAATTGGGACAGTCCCCGCGAGGTACTATAAAAAAGATTGATGCTGCATTGGTTTCTGGAAGAAATCTGCTTTGATGAAAAAATCTACACAGCGAGGGACAGTCCCCCTCCGGGCTGTAAGCCTCCGGGCAGGAAGCTGTGCC
>NZ_JYNP01000100.1 GCF_000934755.1 Desulfonatronovibrio magnus | reverse complement strand
AGATATTTGGCTCCAAGAGGAGGCCCCCCGGGGGGCCTCCTCTTGGCCCTCCCTCAAAATTCATCCAAGGCGACATCTATCCTGACACATGGGGCAGATGAAGTTACGCAAAACCTGTCATTGCGAGGGAGCCACAGCGACCGAAGCAATCTGCATGGCAAAACCGTAATGTTCTGAATTTATTGATTATACGCTTCAAGTTACTTGTACGTCAGTTTACGCTTAGTTTGCCGAATCTCCAGAACCTTCGTAGAAACGGCTGTTCAGCCTGGGGCTTTAACTCATTACGACAAAAAATTGCATAAGTTTCCGGATAGAGCGAGTGGATGATTACAATAAAAATGTAAGTCAGTCCTCAACGAATGTACACCCTTTACTGAAATATCTGATTCGGCAGGTAAAGCAGATCTGGTTGATATCTGTTTCCTTAAGTAGTATCAATTTTTTTAACCGAGCGTACTGAGCAATAATATGTATCAAAACCTTCCTGAGGTGGTTATGCACTATCTAAAATCAACTATTCCGGCCTTTTTTATGCTTATGGTTTTCATGTCATTATCATGGGCACAGCAATATCCTGTAACTCCAGTGGATAACAACGGTCAGAAATGGCGTATAGGTTATCTGGAAGGTGGGATGTTCCCTGACTATCAGATCATTTTTTTCAGGACAGTGGAAGGTCTTATTGAACTGGGCTGGATCGAGCCCATGGATCTGCCGGAAGAATATAACCCGGATCATGAGCAGGCCTGGCAGTGGGTGGCTGAAAATGTTCAGTCAGACTATGTGGAATTTGTTAAGGACGCCTTTTATACATCGGAATTTGAGGCTGAGCAGCGAATGCAGACCAAGGGGGAACTGATTGACCGGCTGAATAATCAAAAGGATCTGGATCTTATTTTGGCCATGGGGACCTGGGCCGGCCAGGATCTGGCTAATGATGAACATTCCACCCCTACAGTGGTCGCCTCTACCAGCGATCCTCTGGGATCAGGAATAATAAAAAGTGCTGAAGATTCAGGATTTGACCATTTGCACGCCAAAATAGAACCTGACAGGTACATGCGTCAATTGCGTCTGTTTCATGATATTACCGGCTTCAGGACAATGGGTTTAGTTTTTGAGGACAGCCGGGAAGGCCGGACCTTTGCTGCTGTTGGTGATGCCGAACAAGTGGCCAGTGAGCGCGGATTTGAACTGAAAACCTGCCATGCCCGAAACAGCGATGTTACTCTCGAGCAGGCTTCACAGGAAGCTCAGGCGTGTTATTCAGAGCTGGCACCCGAGGTGGAGGCCATGTATATCACGGTTCACCGGGGAGAAAATCTGTCCACTCTGCCCCACCTGCTTGATCCACTCCTTAAAAATGAAGTGGCTACTTTTGCCATGCCTGGATCAGAGTTTGTAAAACATGGTGCCCTGCTGAGCATAGCCCATGCTGACTTTGCCTATGTCGGCTTTTTCCATGCCGAGACAATTGCCAGGATATTCAATGGGGCCAAACCCGGAAACCTTGAGCAAAGGTGGGCTGCTCCCCCCAAAATCGCCATCAATCTTAGAACAGCTGAGACCATAGGATTCAATCCCCCCTTTGATGTCCTGGCTGCAGCTGATGAAATCTATGACCATATAGCCCCGGTAAGTACGGATTGATCAGTTTGTAACTGTTTTGAACTTATTGCTTGAATGGTTCAAGTCGCTTGTAAGTTGCAATGAAAGTGATTTTGTCAGATGGGAACGGTTCTTCTTTCCAGTATAAGTTTTCTGATTCTTTCTCTGATAGACCCGGTCATGCTGTCTATACGATCCAGGGCGCGGTCTGCGCCGGTCTTTTCAGTCTGCAATACCCATAACGGATAATCCAGCATCCATTGCTGATCAGGATCAAGCCCCTGTGCAGCTGTTTCCACAACCTGCCTGCAAAGGTCTTTGACTTTCATTCCATTATATTCACCTTCCAGGGCGTTTTGGGCAGCTTCATTGCGCAAGCTTAGAAGATCAGCCCAAGGGTATTTTTCCACAAGCATGGCAGTCTGGTGAAGATTTTTCAATAGCCCGTACTGCAGTGCGCCAGGTGAGACAACAAGTGAACGGGAAATTTCAGTCCGATCCAGCCCGGTCAGATATGCGTCCGGATAGTTGGCCCCGGCAGCCCGGCCTTCAAGATAGCAGAAATTAATAAAAGGTTTTAGAAATTCTTCCAGTTTGTCCGGATTATTGTCCAGGACATTCATGAATTCGCCCAATTCAGGTCCATTGTCATTCAGGCCGTACCGCAGCCTGCAGTCGGTGTATTGTGTGAACTGGTGATAAACCAGATGACGAATATGCGGAACAATTTTTTTTTCAGTGTTGTGGAAAAAAGATCTTCCCTGACATGGCCCGGACCGGAGAAAGTTCAGCAGGGGAGGGTCATTGGGGATCAGGTACATATCCATGGGGTTTTTGACATGGTCGGCCTGGGACACAAACCACATGCTGGTTCCCGGCCCGAACATCCATCTCAGATAGTCTGCCAGGTTGCGAAAGGGTTTGTCTGGAGCCTGGTGCAGTTTCCTGTCACCCGGCATTCTGGAACAGTTCATTTGCCTGGCCCAGATGCTCAGCCTGTTTTCCTTGAATCCGGTAAGCCTGCCTTCCTCAAAGGGGCTGTTGGCATACAGGGCGATAAATGCCGGAGCAAGACCTATAAGGCAATTGAGCCCGAGTACGGCGTTATCCAGATCTATTTCAGTGCT
Source organism: Desulfonatronovibrio magnus (assembly GCF_000934755.1). Lineage (NCBI taxonomy): Bacteria > Pseudomonadati > Thermodesulfobacteriota > Desulfovibrionia > Desulfovibrionales > Desulfonatronovibrionaceae > Desulfonatronovibrio > Desulfonatronovibrio magnus. The sequence continues at coordinate 7,094 of NZ_JYNP01000100.1, read as the reverse complement.
CGGACTGTTTTGGGCCTTGGCATCGAATCCAGACATGTGGTTCCATCCGCGGTAACCCACCTGATATTCATAAATGGAGCGCGGCGCCCGGACAGAGGTATAAAATTCCCGGCTTATTTGAACATCAGGATGTTCGCTGAAGTTTATGACCATGGCCTTTTCCCGGTCAAGGGCAGCGTAAATGTCCTTAAGTTCCAGATTGATCAGGCTGTGCAGCTGATTTAAGCCGTCCGCTTCCTGTGGGACTGGCCCAAGGGAACTCTCAAGGTTGTTAAAACCGTTATCAATGGAGTGCAGGCCTCCTTCAAACTCTAACCCATAGTCTCTGCCATTATATTCCAGCAGTTCCCCTTTTTGCCCCCGCAACTCTCTGATCTGCTGCAGATTGCGGAAAAATGGACCAACAGGATGAGTCTGGCCGGTCTGCACATGGGCTGTGGGCATCTCAAGCTCAACACCTATGGAGGGAAAAATGACAGAGTCGCTCATGTGGGTCATTTTTTCCCCAGCGAGCCTTCTCTAACCAGAAAAAGGAAAAGAATGGAAAGCACCATATAACCAAGCCCGAGAACCACCAGTCCCTGGGAAATGGATATTCCGGACATGAGCGCTCCAAGTGCTAAGGGGCCAAGCATCTGCCCCAGTTTGTCCGCTGCCCTCTGAATGGCCATGGCTTTGCCCACTCCGAACTCCCTGGTTGCTTCTAACTTCAAAGCAAATGCTGTCTGGGCAGAACTGCCGATGCTGCTGGCCAGGCCAAGGAGAAAAATGGCTATTACTATCACTAAGAAACCCTGATGTATGTACAGCAGACTAAGTCCTAATCCTCCCAGGAGTCCTCCGACCACAATAAAAGGCTTCTTGTTTTCTCTGCGGTCCACTATTTTACTTAGTTGAGGAGCCAGATAAACAACTGACAGACCATAGATCATAAGAACCCTGCCGATATCCGACTGACTGATGCCCAGCTCGTTCAGGTAAAGGGGTGTGGCAAAAAAGAGCAGACCCACCTGGCAGACGGAAAAGGGGATAACGCAGAAAAAAATCAGGGCAAATACATTACGGTCGGCTATAAAACTCCCCAGTGAGCTCGCTTGTATTGGTACCGCCGAAGATACTGGGACAGTCTGTCCTTTAAGGTCTCGCATAAAAAACATAAAGAACACCAGAGATGTCAGGGCTACGAGCATGGCTATCAGGAACACTGGTGAATAGCCTATGCGCTCAGCCAGCATGGCGCCCAGGGCTGTGCCGCAGATATGTCCGGAAAAAAGTCCGGCTACAAAATGGGAGCTGCCTCTGGCCCGTGTAGTGGGGGTACAATTGGTAAAAAGAAAGTTCTGCAGGGCCATCCAGGAAAGACCGTAACCCAGTCCGCACACGCCTCTGGCAAGGATAAAGGATACTCCAGTATTGGCCTGGGCACTGAAAAATAACCCTGTGGATGTCACCAGTATTCCGCATACAAAGGGTGTGCGCCAGTCGCGTTTGTCCGCCACAGCACCGGCAACAAGAGATGCCCCCAAAGCGCAGAGCATTTCTAAGGAAATAGGCAGTCCCAGAATTACATCTCTTGGCAGCCCAAGGATGGGCGTGTACAGCTCACGCATCTGCAGCGGCACGAAAGACATGGGCATGGCAAAGGCCAGCAAAAAGACAAAGGCAGCGAATCTGGCCAGCATCAGCTTATCCAGAACATCCTGGTCAGTCCTGTTTTCACTGATCTCTCTTTTTTTCCTGCGGATGCGGGAAATCATGAAGTATATCTGTTCCACGATGAGCAGCGAAGCAATAAGAGCGATGGTCAATGAATCCAGAAGCAGCTTGCTGATAAGTTTTCTCATGGAAGATTTGTCTAAGACCGCCCGGATTTCTCCTATGACCGAGTCATCGGTGATTTTTTTCAGGGGTACTGCTACCCACAGGTCATCTTGTACTTTTCTGTCCTTTGGAGCGGAAGTATCTTTCAGAGTTTCTTTGGAAGCATAAGCCTGAACATTTCCGGCGTTGTCCAGGACTTTCATGGAGGCAACTTCAGGATTGGTTTCAATTATTTCCAGCAGGTAATCATCCATCCGGGCAATCCGGTCCAGACCGATTCCCGATGCCAGAACCCGTTCCATATCAGACCTGAGCAGGCCAAGCTGGGCCTGAACCTTTTCCCTGACCAACTGAACATGGTCGCTGTGAAATTGATATACGCTGATGCCTGCAAAAGCGGCCTGGGTCAGAACAATTACCGTTAGGACCCGAAAGAAAATAAGTTTGCGCAGGTCATGGACGTTAAGTCTGGGTATTTTTGAAAGCAACCTGAACAGTATTACTCCAGCAAAGACTGCAATCAATGCGCCAAGCATCAGCCTTTTTCCCCAGAAATCAAGGACCTCGGATTTTATCTCATGTTTGTGGAATGAAAATACCAGGTTGCCAACCAGGGATCCGGTGGGGGCTGTTGTTCCCATCCAGGTTTCTGCTGGTCCAGTCAGGGGTAAAATGATCAGATAAGTATCGCCGGTATCCATGATTTCCATGGACGGGTCAGGTGAATCAATCCTTTTACCATGTATTTCCGTTGAGCCGGGGTGATCTTCGGGCAGAGGTTCGATACTGTAAATAAGGTTCTGGCGCGCACCATATATCTCGATGTTGGACAGATCATCGTACATGGCCGCATATCCCGCCATTTCCTTTTCAATACCTATAAGATTGTCCAGGGACTTTCCAAAACGCAGGGCTGCCTCGATTTTTCGTTTGAAATCCTTTTGCGGTACTGCGTATCTGGTAAGCTCAGAGGATACAAATATCTTTTCAAAGGAATTGGAAACCAGAACAACCATGAATGACAGGGAGAAAAAAAGAATGACAATGGACAGGATGATTATGCTCTGGTTTCTGCGCATAGGACTTTCCCGCCATAAGTATAGGTTTTTTCAGCATTTTTCAGAAGAGGCAGAAGAACCTCCCAAATTCCCTTACCAGCGCTTTGGGCCGCCTGATATAAGTTTATGCCAGGGCCTGCCAGGATTACTTCATTGCCTGGCGCGGCTTCAGGTACGTCGCTGACATCCAGCATGCTCTGGGCCAGAGCAGGTTTGCCAATGAGGGGGCACTCTCTGCCATGGACCAGGGGGAGTAATTTACCGGGCAGTACGCCATGCAGCCCCTGATCAAAACCGCATTGCATGACTGCAATCCGGCCGTCTTTTTTCATTTGATGGGAGCAGTGGTAGCCGACATAAGATGTTTGAGGCACGTCCCTGACCTGAATGATTCTGGCAGAGACTTGAGCTATTGGAGTCGGCTCTGTCTCCCATCCATGCAATCTTTCGGCATATCCGTAAAATAGAGTGCCTATTCGCAACGCATTCAGCCTGGAGCTACATACCTGATCCTGGAAACCAAGTAATCCTGTGGAGCTGCCGAGATGTACCATGTCCGGCATCAGGTTTGATTTTTCAAGCCTGTCAAGCAGCCGGTCAAAAGTTTGGATCTGGTTAGTTGTAAATGCGTTGCTCCTGGCGTCGCTTTGAAATGTACAGGCCAGATGGCTGTAGATTCCGTCCACCTGGATGTGCGGGGTCTGATCCAGCATGGCCATGACCTCCTCAACCTGTTCAGGGCTAAGTCCAAATCGGCCCAGGCCGGTATCAACCTTGATGTGAACCCGAAACTTCTGGGTAATGTCCGGGTTATATGCGGCAAGTCTCAGGGCAAACTCTGAGTCAGCCACTGTCAGGCTCAGGTTATATTTCAGGGCATGTTCAAGATGAAGATAAAGGGGGTCGTTTAATGCTAATACCGGGCAGTCGATACCGGATTTTCTGAGATTTATTCCTTCAGTTAGTCCGGAAACGACTAAGTAATCCACGCCTGATTCGACCATGGTCTTAGATGTCTGAAACAGGCCATGGCCATAGGCGTTGCACTTGACAACTCCCATAATCCTTATGTCATCAGGCACATGGCTTTGAACCAGAGCAATATTATTTTTTAGAGTTTCCAGATCTATTCGGGCTGCCAGGTGCATCATAAGTTTCTCAGGTTATTGAAATGTTCTAAGAATTGCCATGGAAGATAAAAAATTAAATTAATTTATCATTTAAGGCAAGAATCCTGTCACGCAAAATTCTTTAATGCCAGAATGGCGTACAATTAACTGCCCAGAAATCTAGTCAAAGGCCGAAAATTGAGGAAAATATGGGTTAGCTCGTGGGACACGCAGGGCAACCGGTGCTCAATAAGAGTTTGGAGATTTTGCTGGAAGTTGGGTACAAAACCAGCCAAGGGGTTGATATAACTCTGTCAAATGCGCTCAATACCCTTGCCAGTTCAAGAATGATCAACTATACAAAGCTTTTTAATCAACTCGTAAGAATATTTATCAGGCAGTTATGGCAAACCAGGATAATTTAGAATTCTTCAGTCCTTTTCAGCGCAAGGTGCTAAGCTATTCACTGGTGACTCTTGGACTTGCTCTTATTGCTGCCTTTATTCTTGTTGTCTTTTTTTCACTGCGTTGGATCGTAACATATTTTTCAGAAATACTCTGGCCCTTAGCCATTGCCGGTATACTGGCCTTGCTGCTCAGGCCGATAGTATTGTGGCTTCAGCACCGTCTTAGAGCCGGACGTATGGCATCGATAGCTGTGCTTTACTTTTTGATGGCAGTTTTCCTTGTGCTCATCACTGCTTTGATTTTGCCGGTAGTTTTGACTCAGGCCCAGTCTTTTATACAGTATTTTCCGGTTTTGCTGGAAAACCTTGGTAACTTTTTGAGAAAGTTCCTTCCTTATTTTTCCGGCTGGGTGGATGATTTTCTGGATTCAACCAATGCATCTGGTTTTGTGCAAGGCATTTTTGGGCAGCTCCAGGATGTTTACGAGACATCTCGTCCCGCACTGGGCACTATTGGTGATTTCCTGGGAAATTTTATTACCCTTGCTGTAGGAGTTGTAATTATCCCCGTCTACCTGTTCTTTTTTCTGCTGGCTGATAAGGATCCGGTCAGTACTATGGAAGAACAGCTTTCTTTCATCCCGAAAAGTATCCGTGAAGATTTTGCTTTTCTTGCCCGGGAATTCGCCAGGATCGTGGTTGCTTTTTTCCGCGGGCAAATAGTCATCGGCTTAATCATGGGAGTTCTGATGGCCATTGGCTTTTCTCTATCCGGGCTTAAATTCGGGGCCTTTCTTGGTATAATCATCGGGTTGCTTAATATTATTCCTTATCTGGGAAGTATTCTCGGACTGCTTATTGTTCTTCCTTTGTCCTATTTCCAGGAAGGAGGCGGACTTATTCTGCTGATTATGGTTCTTGGTGTGTTTGCAGCTGTACAGGTTGTGGAAAGCTATCTGCTGACTCCGAGGATTATGGGTAAGAGTACAGGGCTGCATCCTCTGGCTATAATTGTGGCTGTATTGTTCTGGGGTAAGGCGTTTGGAGGTATACTGGGCATGATCCTGGCGATACCTTTGACTGCATTTTTTGTTGTGGCATGGCGGCTGGCCCGGAAAAAATATCTGCAGCCCTCAGCCGGACAGTGAACAGGATAACCATCTGAGAATAAAACACTTTGATTTTTGGATTGTAATGTATCAACAGCACTCTTAACAGCGTGAAAAAGTCCTTGCTTGACAGGCTGTTAACAAATCAGCAGCAGCGTTTACGAACTTTCGTTTCCGCTTCAACGCGCCCGGCCGACTTCTTTGCTGCATCCTCCCATCCTGCTGGAAGGAATTGCATTTTATCTGGTGAATCTGTGGAACAGAATATCTTCGAGATTTCGTCTGGAATCAATGACTGGAAAAACAAATACGACCGTATCAGATATTCTGTAAATAATCCGCCAGGGGGCAATAACCAATTCCCTGTAGGTGTTTATGCCCTGTGCTTTTAATTGGGGGACTATACGACCACGATGCGGCAGGGTATAGAGAGCGGATGTCTTTTGTCTGATTCCCAGTCAGACCAGAGCCATAGTTGAATAGTTACAACTTTTTTTACAATATTTTAAAAGAGAACTTCATAATACGATCATGAACGATTCAAACAAAGCCCAAGCCGCTGCCACCAAGGAACGAACGGCTCTCATCTCTGTCATCATGGACCTGGCCTTTCTCGGTCCGTCCATAATTGTTGCAGTCCTTGCCAATTCTATGACACTGTATGCAGATCTCCTCGGTGATTTGAATGTCTTTATCGCCAATGCCATGCTCTTATTCATTATTTACAAAATGAGAAAAGGGATGGGCAACAATTTTGACTACGGCGCAGGAAAAGTTGAAAACCTCATTGGCGTGATCGGCGGGTGGTTTGTTGTGCTTTCCATTGGTTATATCCTCTACACGTCCATAGGGAGGATTTTGTCACCCGTTCCCCTTGATCCCGCCCACCTGGCCATGGGAGCCGTGGTCATGCTGGCATCCATGATTGCAAGCGGTTATCTCTGGATTCGCAACTATCGGATTTATAAAAGGATCCCTTCTCCGGTTACGGACATTCAGTGGCGGGTGCCAATGTCTGACACGGTCATCGCCGGCGGGATACTGGTCAGCCTGTTGGCCATGATTTTTCTGCGCGAATACGCATGGTCGCGTTATATCGATCCTGTCATATCCCTCGCATTAGGCGGGGTCATCATCTATTCCTTCTACGGACTGATCAAAACATCTCTTTTTGATCTCTTGGACAGAACCCTCGAAGAAAAATATCAGATGATCATCACCCGGGAACTGGCGAAATTTTATCATGATTATGCCCAGCTTCACGGTGTCCGCTCGCGAAGAACCGGATCAAGTGTTTTTATTGAAATTTTTCTGGAGTTTGATCCTGACCGAAAAGTGGGTGAAATCCACGAGGTCATTGAAACCATGCGTAAATCTTTGGAAGAAAAGATTGAAAACAGCTTTGTGAGCATATCTCTTTCTAAGAAATCAGTGCGCTGATACTCTTAGTCCTGTTTGCTTTCTCATTGGTGCTGATCTTGATCAGGGAAACAGTTCTGATGGAAGAAATGGGGGACAGGTTCTTATTTACAAACAGCATCATCTCTGCTAAAAATATCTTCAACCCAGCAAACACAAGCCTTCCAGAGG
>NZ_JYNP01000099.1 GCF_000934755.1 Desulfonatronovibrio magnus | reverse complement strand
TTGCATTTCGAATCGTGAAACCTTTCTTTGTCCTTTCCCTGGCCACAATTCACCTTGTTTACAAAACCCTGAGTTAAATTTTTCACTGCCATCCAGACATTCCTCCTTATACAATTTTTAGAGTATAATGAAGGAATGAGAAAAAATTAAATTTTTTCTTCATATTGAGGGCATATTGAGGTCGCATTTACAGCAGCATAATCTCTCAAAACCGTTGATATACAAGGCTTAATGGATATTATGCAAGGTAAAAAAAAAATTTTTCTGTAATACTTGGAGGGCATACGGAAGTCTTGGACACAAAAGGCGGTTATTTGTCCACTGGAGCATGTGATAATGTTGGGTTTTGCATTTATCAGCACTTTTACTACTGATAATGATGTGGTTGGTCCGGAGGTTGAAGACGAAGATTTCCAGACCACTGAAAATGATGACACGATTATTGGTCTGGTAGAAACCACTGCCACTAACTCAACCTTGAATCGAAATGACATAATCGATGGTGGTGATGGTACTGATACACTTAAAGTTGAGATGAAGGGTAACTTCCTTGGTTTTAATGAAGACAAAGGACTGACCAGCGTCGAGATTGTCGAACTGACCAATGTTTCCGGCTTCAACAGAACCTTTAATGCTGTAGACATAGAAGGGGTAGAAACCTACAAAATCGGTGCCGCCTCAAGCAATTTTACCCTCAACAATCTGGCTGAAATTCCAGTAATAGAGCTTACCCAGGCCAAAGGCACCTTCAATGCAAAATTTGCTGAGGACGTATTGGATGGAGACGACGACAACCTGAGCTTAAAGCTTAACGGAGTAGGTTCAGAAGACAATAACGTAACCATCGATGTAGATCCGGATGGCACTGAAGAGCTGGAAGTAGTAAGCGTAGAGGCTATTGCTGATACAGACAGCTATGTAAATCTGTCGCAGACAGCGGTTGAAACAATAGTAGTTACCGGAAGCGGAAATCTTGCTGTGGCAGCAGTTGATAGTGGTCTCGAAAATTTCAATGCCACTGCAGCAAAAGGGAATATTGAAGCTGATCTTTCAGGTGCTGAGCTCAAAGAAGTCGGTACTGGAACAGGAGATGACAAAATTACCCTGGATGATATGGCTTTCAATGCAGAAATCAGCAGTGCAGGCGGAGATAATGAGCTGGTATTAGACGTATCAGGTACAAATCTTGATGGGGGCCAGAAGGCAGCCATTTCTGGTTTCCAGACATTAACTTTGGCAACTGGGACAGGCACAGGCGATGCTGTTAACTTCTTAAGTGAAGGCTTTGAAGACATTGAGACAATTAACTTGAAGGGTCAGGTTGACGATACAATCAACCTCCTCGACTCTCAACTTCAAGGGCTGACCCTAAACCATGACCGCAATCTGGCAGCAACTGGAACCAATGCAACTGGTGCATTTTCAGCTGATGTATCTGGGGCTGTAGAGATTAACCTCAGCAATTCCAAAGCAACTACAACTGGTACATATGAATTTGAGACTGACTATACATTTGACAGCGCTGAGTCACTGACCTTTAATACTGCCAAGAATATGACATTTGCCGGTGAAGTTTCAGCAGCTGAAGCGAATAACCTGATGGTAGTCGCAACTGGAAAGTTGGGAGACGCAGAATTTTCAGCTGATAAAGCCAGCTCTATTGATATCCACGCAAAGGATACTGTAGCAAATGGATTTACTGTTAATGCTGAAGCAGCTGCAGAATTTATTTTTGTAGCTGATAAAAAGATTAATGGTGCTGAATTCAATAGTGAAGGTGCTGGCAATTTTAATATTAATCTTAAAGAAGCACAGGAAGCAGGCACAGTAGAATTGAACTTTAGCGAGATGCAGTCAGGAACCATAACAACTGGTGGTACTGCAGATGCTCAGTTTGATGTAGTAGCACCAGAGCTTGAGCAGCTGATATTAAACAATTCTAAGGGCGATTTGACTGTAGGTCAAAACGTTGCAACAGATTTAACAGGCTTAACTACTCTTAACATCACTAATAGTGGCGGTGAAGTAAAAATCGGTAACACAGATCTTACTGCCCTTGCAGAAGTTACAGTAACAGGAAATGGCGACAAGGTTGACTTTAGCGACCGAGTAATCAAAGCAGATCAAGCTTCTTTTAACGCAGCAGATTTTACTGGTGAAGTTACCGGAGTAGTATTTGACTCTAAAGAAGCAGTTACTTACGTAGCATCTTCAACAGGGGCCAACAGTTTAACTATTGATGGTACAGCTGCTGATGGAGAAGCGATTAAGCTTGATATTAAAGGCAACCAGCTTGAAAATCTTATTACTGTGAAACTGACAGGCACTGAAGATATTAATGCTCATGCTGACTCCGTGATCAACGGTGGTGGAACAAAGCAGCAGGGCTACGGTGCCAAGCTGGTGGTTGAAATGGGTGCAAATGCAAAAACAATTGACTTCACTGATGCAACTGTATCTTTCCTGGATGAAATTCAATTTGCAGCAGGTGTAAGCACAGGTGCAAACCTTAAGCTTGATGCAGCAGCGCTTCATAACAATGAAGTAGATGTACATTTTGTCACTGCAGGATCAAAGCTATCAGTGGATTTAACTGAAACTACCAGCACAATAGACTTCAGCAAAATGAAGGGTACTGGATCAGAAACAGCCGTGACAAAAGGCGTGTTCGAAATCAAAATAGATGGTGGAGAGACTTTTAAGTTGAATAGTACTCTCGCAGGATCTGCAGCCGCTTCAAACGGTCTTTATGAAAAGATCATCTTCGACGGCACAGGGCTGGCAGATGCAGATAAGTTCACTATCACAGGGTTTAATACTACCGATGACGTGATCTCGTTTGATAAAGGGAACTTTGAAAAACCTGGCAAAACTGAAGGTGTTTTTATAGCATCTGGTGCTGCATCAAATGCCGATTTCGCGACAGGAGCTCGTTCAAATGCAGTTATCTTCATAGTTGCAGGAACTGGCGTAGCAGATGGTAATAATGCGTCTGATATAGCAGACTATTTATCTGATGCTGTAGTTGTTTCTGGAATGCAAAATTTATTTGCTCTTACAGATGGCACAGACACCTACCTTTGGTTCTTTGATGGAAAGAGTGGTGAGAATAATGATGCAACTGTAGACGCTGACGAACTCACCCTGGTAGGCGTACTTAATGGGGTCAGCGACATTGCTGCAGCACAGTTCGAACTTACATAACAGCCAAAATCAACTGTAATAATTACAACAACTAACCATGAAGGCCCCTTAACCGGGGCCTTCATTTTTTCAATACCAGCCTGTCTTGTCTTACCATCTTAACACCATACTATTTTTTGTAAGGAGCAGCCGTGTCAGCAGAGAAAATGTTGCAGGAGGCCATGAAGCACCACCAGCGTGGAAAACTGGCTCAGGCCAAATACATATATGAAAAAATTCTGACATCTTTCCCTGATTATGGAAGAGCCAGGCTTTTTCTGGCCTTAATACATGATCAGGAGGGGCAGACTGTCAAAGCACTGGAAGAAGCAAAAATTGGATTTTCTCAGATACCAAGCCCACAGCCTCCTGATATATCCAACTATGGTATTATCCTTAAGAAAGCTGGGAGGCTTGATGAAGCTGAGGACATGTACCGACGGGCCCTGGATATGTCTCCCGGAAATACTGCTGCCTTAAGTAATCTGGCAACCATCCAGTTGATGCGTGGTAAATTTGATGAAGCTGAAGAAAAATTTTTAGATCTGGTCACCAAGATGGAAGACCCTGCTCCGTGGCTGAATCTTGCTCGCATAGCATTCATGCGCCAGAATTTAGATCAGTTTAAAGAGTATCTGGACCAGGCAGAAGACAGAGATCCAGCCCATCCAGAACTGCACTCACTTAGAGCACAACTGGCAGCACATGATTTTGAGGAAGATAAGGCCTTTGAACTGCTTAAGAAATCCCTGACATATCAGCCCAGCAACAGAGATGCATGGCTGCGGCTTAGACAGCTTGACCCCCAGAAGTGCGATCCGGAGGTAATGGAAATACTGGCTCAAAGGATCTCTGAGGTAGAAACGCAGGATGCCACTACTCTGGCCGCTGCTGTAGCAACATGCAGACATCAGCTGATATGGAAGTCTCTGCCCAAACTTGAGGAGCAGCTTGCTGCTGCCTTGGAGTTACCTTTGATGCGCCCCCCAACCACATCAGCTACCTTTGACCTGCTGGCAGCCAATATACCGCAACGCTCGCATCTTACCGCTGCTTCAGCAACATGGCAGATGCATACCCGCAGCGTACAAAGGCTTACCCCGAGAGAATTACCGCCAAGGACTCCCGGCAAGAAAATCAAAGTAGCCATTATCAGTTCAGATTTCAGACAGCATGCCGGTGGAACTATGCTGGTGGGATTAGTGGAAAATCTGCCTAAGGAAAATGTTGAGTGGTACGCATACAGCAACAGCTTTGATGACAGCAGTACTTTCAGGGAAAGGCTGCGCACAGGTTTTGATCGGTTTATCAATATCTCAAAATTAACAGACAAGGAACTGGCTGAAAAAATCCGTGAAGATCAGATAGATATACTGATTGAGCGTAATGGTATGACCAGGGATACAAGAGTGCTGGTAACCGCATGTAAACCATGCCCAATCCAGATGCGGTTCATGGGACTGCCCGGCACTGAAGGTGCTGGAGATGTTCTGGATTACTTTATTGGTGACCCCTGGGTGCTGCACAAAGGCAATGTAGATGGGTTCCATGAAAAGTTTCTTCAACTCCCACGAAACTATTTCCCAAACGACCACCTACAGCCTGATCTATCCACAGCAGGCACAAGATCAGATCATGGCTTACCGGAAGATCAATTTGTATTTTGCTCATTCAACAACCAGTATAAGTTCTCACCTGACAACTTTGCCCTGTGGTGTGATATCCTAAACCAGATACAAGACTCTGTGCTTTGGGTTTTAAAACCAAAAGCAGATGCGCTGGAGAAAAGACTTAGAGTACATCTGGAATCAGCAGGAATTAACCCTGACAGGCTTATCCTGGCTCCACAGCTTCCTCATGAAAACCATATAGCCCGTATCAGTCATGCAGACCTGGTACTTGATACCTGGCCTTACAATGCGCATACAACATGCTGCGACGCAGTCAGAGTTGGGGTTCCTGTACTGACCTTACCGGGTGAGACCTTTGCTTCAAGGGTAGCAGCCAGCATAATGGATACCAGCGATTTAAGCGAGTGGATAGTTAATTCCCCTGAAGAATACGTTAGAAAAGCTGTTGAGTACGCCGGCCAGACCAGGGAAGAGATAGACAGGGCCAAGGAGAAAGTCAAAGAAACTTACTGGTCGTCAGCCATGCCGGACATGAAGACCATGGGTAAAATGTTTGAGGCCATGTGCCTGCAGCTGTATGACCGGCATGCCGAAGGCAAGGCCATTACCCATCTAAGACTGACTGATGAGCATAAACTTGAAGAACTTGACATTGAACCTGTTAGTGTAAAATTAGCAACGCCTGAACTGGATAAAACAACAGCACCTCAAGTTAAGGCTAACACTGTAACTCAGCTTGGTGTACAGATCGTAATGGACCAGAAGGTCTCTCCCATGGTTGCAACTGCCATCAGAAATGGACTGTACGAGACAGCAGAAACCAGAATAGCGGACAAAATAGTTAAAGATGGGGATAAAGTTCTGGAGCTTGGTGGATGCATCGGGTTTATGTCTACATATCTAATGCTGAACAAGAAGAACCTTCATTACACTGTTGTAGAAGCTAACCCGGAAATGATGGATAAGATAAAGCAGACCCATGAATTAAACGCAGTATCAGCTAATGTTGTCAACTGCATTCTTGGTTCGGACAATGAAGAAAAAACTCTGTATATAAACCAGGAAATATGGTCAACATCCACCATAAAAAGACAAGGTACAATCAAAGAAGTTAAGGTCCCAGGCAGGTCCATACAAGATTTTCTTGACGAACTGAAACCCGGCATCATTTTGTGTGATATTGAGGGCGGAGAAGATGAGCTTTTTGAATCCCTGACCCCGCAAGATTTAGAGTCTGTGCAGGTCATGCTGATTGAGTGCCATTCTCATTTAATTGGTGAAAAAGGGGTGCAGAAGGCTATCAAAGATATTGAATCCCTTGGCTTTAAGATGAACTCAGAACTGACTGATAGAAATTTTGTTGTTTTTGAAAAAAAAATAAGCCCAGTAGCTTACGGTAAGCTGGAGCGTTTTGTAAAAGACGATGGCAGCTTTGACTATGACAAGTATGTAAGGATACAGAAAGCTACAAACAAGAACAAAAAAGATGTTGTTTGGGTTGATGAAAGCAATATCAGACATTTGGCCCGCAAGATTATGGACATAGCTGGGGAAGTGCAATTTGGACTCTGCCACGGCACCAGGACAGGTATGGAGCAGAAATGGTTCGCTCAAGAGTTGCAGTGCGAAGTTCTGGGGACCAAGATTGGTGACGGAGCGGAAACAATTGAAAACACCATCCAATGGGATTTTCATGAAGTTAAAGACGAGTGGTTAAATAGCGTAGATTTTATATACAGCAACTCATGGGATCATTCTTACGACCCGCATAAATGTTTCAAGCAATGGGCAAGATGCTTAAGACCTGGGGGCATAATGCTTCTGGATCATTCACAGCAACATATGCCTGACCATGCAAACCTTGCTGATCCTTTTGGGGCGACATTGGACGAACTGGTCATGTTGATTAATGAGTGCGGCCAGGGAGAATTCGAAGTCATAGATGTGGTCAAGGACCTTCCCGTCAAACAGAAGAAACTGAATCTGCCCGCTAATAAACATTGCTGGGTAAACGATATCAAAACCATTATTGTTAAAAAAAATGCCAATACTGTATAAACATCCGCATAGGGTTATGTTTGCCCATATCCCGAAAGCAGCAGGTTCTTCAGTATACCTCTGGTTTCTGGATGATGGCTGGCTAATTTCCAATCTGGGCCTTCAGGAATCAGCAGGTATCGGCTTAGATCTAAAGGAGAAATTCAATATACTGCAATGTCAGATCGAGGGACCGTTATCCAATGAATCCAGCGTGCAGCACTCTGTAGTCTCAACTTACAGACAATGGGGTGACTTTACCTCCGGCTTCTGCATTGTCAGACACCCTTGGAGCAGATTTGTTTCTGAAATCAGGTATGCCTTTACCCTTGCTTGTGAACAAAGCTCAGTATCCAATCCAACTGAGAGTATAGCTATGCGTTTTATTCAGGATTATATGCTTAAGGTATTTAATGCTTTTCCTGAGTGCAAAAACATAAGAGACAACCATATACGCCCCCAGACAGATTTTATCAGTGAGATTACAGAAGTATATTATCTGGAACGTGACTGGAAGGAACAGCTGCAGGCTAAATACGACTTAAAAGGTCTGCCACCAACAGCCAACAAAACAGTCCTACCTTTTGATTTTGAACCCTTGCTTGATGATAATATCCGGAATATGGTTCTGGATTTTTATCATGAAGATTTCGAACTTCTCGATTATGAGAAAACAATACCCAAGTGATTACTATGTTTTATTCTAAATTAGTACCCGTTTCCCCACAGACTTTAGGCCAGAGCAACTGGCTGCGGCCAACAATATTTCCTTTGGCAGTACATCATCAATTTATGCCTGTCTGTCTGAGTGAGCTGCCCAGAGCTGCTGCGCACCTGCCGATAATCTTTTTAGGACAGGATGAGGATATTGCCCCCAGATTAATGATGTCACTGGTACCAGGTGAAAACCACTATTTTACTCCGGGCGGCAAATGTCTTGAAGACTATCTGCCCATGGTACTTAGACCATATCCATTTGCCAAAGTCCGAGACTCTGAGTCAGGAACCGACCTCTTATGCATAGAAGAGGAGTACGTCGTATCACCAGACACAGAAGACTCAATACCCATTTTTACAGACGAAGGACAACTCACTCCGCATGTTACCAAAATCATGCAGCTCATCAAGCTTATAGAAAAGGAGAGACTGGTCCTGAACAGAGCCACCAAGCTCCTGAATAAACTTGGTATTCTTGCTGACTGGCCTGTTAAAATCAAGATTGGGCAGGACAAGCAGCATGAGTATACAGGGCTCAAAAGAGTTGGCCGTACATATCTACACAAGCTCAGTGCCGAACATCTGCCTGCTCTGCATGAATGCGCCGGCCTTGAGCTGGCTTTTGCGCAGATAATTTCTTCCAATCATTTTCGTCGCCTGAATAAATGGGCAAATATCCGCCGCAAAAAAGAGATGGAGGAAAATAAAATGGCAGGCGAGATATTCGGGGATGCAGATGCTGATTTTTTACTGAATTGGGAGCAGGATGAGTGAGAAAGTGGGGACAGGTTCTTTAAGTTGCATTTTCTAACCCATTCCGCTATATTCCTCTCAACCCAGCAACCACAAGCCTTAACGGAGGTCAGCCATGCCAAGAATAGCCAGATTTATTAGGGATAATCAGCCCAGCGTATACCATATTGTTTCCAGAACAGCCCGTTGAAGAAGGTATCAGGAGTCAGGGGACAGGAGACAGAAAGATGGGAGTGCAGTCAGCCAAGGAGTTAATCGTTTATCAAAAGGCATACAAGCTGGCTATGCATATATTTGATATCAGCAAAAAATTTCCAGATGAAGAAAGATATGCTCTGACAAGCCAGATCAGACGTTCATCACGTTCAGTGTGTTTGAATTTGCGTGAGGCATGGGTCAAGAGACGTTACGAAGCACACTTTATTAGCAAACTTACAGATTGTGATGGTGAAAATAACGAAACAGATACATCTCTTGATTTTGCTAAAGATTGTCAATACATAAAAAATGAGCAACATGCAGAACTTACCTCACTGTGTAAAGAAATCGGCAATATGCTGGGGAGCATGATCAATAACCCTAATTCATTTTTACTGAACAAGTAGCGAAACTTAACTCACTTACCGATTTTTATTCTAAACCACCTCTTTTCCGCTGTTCCCTGACTCCTGTTTCCTGACACCTATCTTCCTTTGGTGTTCTCTTGGCTACCATACCCAGACCGGGAATAAGGACGGCTTGCTGTCCATAGACTTTGGCATGAAGGAGTGGAATGAGTTTGATCCCAAGGAGATTGTCCGAAAGTACAGGCAGTTTGTTTACGAAACCGGAGCAGCTGAAAGCCAGGAGTCAGGAGTCAGGGGACAGGGGTCAGTGAAAAGAGGAATTGATCCAAAGATCGTGGAAAAAGCCAGGAAGAAAGGCTACAAAATATCCAGAGCTGACCGGTTCAGGTATAGATGCCGGTATTTTACTGATTCCGGGGTGATCGGGGGCAAGGACTTTGTTCAGGAGGTGTTTGACCAGGTCAAGCACTTGCTGGGGTCCAAGGATGAACGGAAATTTACGCCCGTAGGTGGTGTGGAGGGTTTGTATTCTATGAAGCGATTGGGTGCTGGCTGAAAAAAGCAGACTTGACTTTATACCTGATATGGGTATAAAGAATCAATGAACTGGACAGTTGAATTTACCGGCAAGTCTAAAAAACAGGCGGATAAGCTCCCTGCCAAAGTGCGGGAGGTTTTGTTCCAGCTGACTCAGGAAATAGAGTTTTGTGGTCCTGTCCGTGGAGACTGGCCTAACTATTCAAAACTTTCCAGTACGGAACATCATTGCCATTTGAAGAAGGGTAAACCAACCTATGTGGCTGTCTGGAGAGAAATACAGGGAAAAATAAAGCTGGTGGAGGTAGTTTATGCAGGAAGCCATGAGAAAGCCCCATACTGATGATGATATAATCACGCTGAATTTGCGTGTTCGGCGTAGTAATGCAGGTAAGGTCAAACAATATGTTCGGCA
>NZ_JYNP01000098.1 GCF_000934755.1 Desulfonatronovibrio magnus | reverse complement strand
ATACTTTGAATTTATTACTTATTTGGTTTTAGTTACTTAGAAGCTCTTCACCTGGGCGGACCGGGACCGAACCTGTGAGTAACTTTACGAGTCTGTCACTTTTCTGGAAATTGGGACAGTCCCCGCGAGGTACTATAAAAAAGATTGATACTGCGTTGGTTCCTGGAAGAAATTGGCTTTAATGACAAAATTTACACAGCGAGGGACAGTCCCCCTCCGGGCTGTAAGCCTCCGGGCAGGAAGCTGTGCCAGGCGCAAAGTTCCCATCTTTGACGGAACTTTTCAGGCAAATGTGCATGAATCATAAGCAGAAATCGTAAAAATGTGAAAACTGTAACCAACTGATTTTATTATAAAAACGGGATTGTATTGGAGTACTCGAGCTGTGACGCACTTTCCTTTTTCACCATCGCTATACTGGATGCTCCTGCTGGTCCTTCTGTTTATGTCCTCAGGGTGCGGCGGCGGTTCAGGAAGTTCGCATGATGAAACCCGCCAAAAGGTAAATGATGCCCTATATAAAGTGATGGTCGACAACAACGTACCAGGCCTGGTGGCAAAAACCTCGCTTCATAACGATGAACCCTGGACAGTCGTTAAAGGCGTGGCAAACACAGCCACCAACGAGTGGATGAAAGCCGAACACAAGTTTAGAGTGGCCAGTGTAACCAAAACCTTTACCGCTTCGATGGTGCTTATCTTGGCGGATCAGGGAGAGTTAGACTTAGACGATACTGTGGGCAAATTCCTTCGCAATGTGCCAAACGGTGACCAGATTACTATCAGAATGCTTCTCAACCACACCTCAGGAATAAGAGATGAAGATCCTGATGGAGAGTTGCAACGGGCACTACGCGAGGAGCCTTTGCGGAAGTGGACGCCTTGGGAAGTGTTCAACACTTATACAGGAGGCAAGCCCCAGGGAAGCCCTGGCATGGAGTATGAATATTCCAATGCCGGCTACGTTTTGGCCGGGATATTGATCGAGGAAATTACCGGTAAAACAGTACAGAAGTTTCTTAAAGAAAGCATAACTGGGCCCCTTGAGCTTAATAACACCTACTTTCCCGAAGGCCCAACCATACGCGAGCCGCACGCGCATGGTTATGACGGCGATAAGGACGTTACCCATTCAGATTTATCGTGGGACTTCACGGCAGGTGCAATGGTATCGTCTGCCAGTGACCTTCACAAATGGGCAAGAGCATTTAGCTTAGGATACCTGCTGTCGCCTGAAATGTTTGCTGAACAAAAAACATGGGTCGACTTACCAAGAGGACGCGGCGAAATTAAGGGCGGCCTGGGGATGGTAAATCTTTTCGGATGGCTTGGTCATAGCGGCGGTAATATCGGTTGGCAGACGAATATGTACTACCTTCCTGAGCAGGATGCTGCCTTAGTAGTGTTAATGAATAAGCTGAGTTATGACGGTTCTGACCTGCTGGCGGGCCAGCAGGCCTTTGCCCGTGTTGCTGATGCCCTGGTTCCGGGATCACTCCCTCTTTGGTATCTTGAAGCTGTAATGCCGTAAAAAGTGTGTTATGTCTGTTCCTGTTGACTGATTTTTGCTGGTCCGGAGGTTTCCTTTTGAGTTCAGGCGTGGCCGGCATCAGTCATTTTACACCAGTAAAGTGCATATAATCAGGTACTTAAGGATAAGCCAGATGATCCACCGGTCCAAGCTCAACAGTATTTCCCTGCTCATCAATGAAAAAGGCCATGCCGTCATGTACAGCGAGGTAAACATTCTTGCCAGTATAGTGGCGATAAATATAGCCATCTGAAACCTGTGTGGGCGCGGGAAGAGGGAATAATATATCCGGATATTCCCTTTCCAGCCTGTTAAACAGCATGTCAGCTTCTTCTCTTGGAGAATAGAAATTGTCCACAAAGAGTCTTTTCTGGCTTCCACCATCAGGACACGGGGTTGTAATGGATACCCCGTGCTCGATCAGTCTGGAAAACAGAGCGTCTGGAGAGTCAAATGGTCTTGCCTGCCGCATGAGAGTCATGGCCCCTGCCACATGAGGCGCTGCCATGGACGTTCCATTCCATTTTTCATAATCTTCATCTCCAGAACCTACAGCAGACAGTATTTTCTGACCGGGAGCAAAAATATTGCCCATTGTGGGATGCCAATTGCTGAACTTAACCTCCATGTCCGATCTTGTGGAGGCCATAACCGTAATGGCGGGAGAAATACACGCCGGCGAATTGACATATCCGCAATACGTGTCGTTGCCTGAGGCAATAACAGTTGGGATACTGGCTTCCTTAAGCAGATTGATGGCCATATAACGGGGGTAATTGTTTTTATCGTCACAGTATTCACTGTACCTGCCCCCGCCCAGACTCATGTTTACTGCTCCGATTTTATATGAGTTGCGCAGGCTGTAAATATACAGCAGGGCAGCAACTATGTCACTGCTATTTGACATGATGCATGGATCATCCATGTCACACTCTTCAGGGGAATGGCCTGAAAAAATATTTACAGCGATAATGTGAGCGTCCTTTGCCACCCCAGTCACATTGCCGTCAGGGCTTAGGCCGGCAGCGGTTCCTGCCACATGAGTTCCATGGTCATAGTTCCAGAACTCATCAGAAAGATGAGCTGCAGAGCCTGGTCCAGTCATAGTAGTGGCCTCGTTGGGGCAGTGGCCGCGATCTGAAAAGCAGGCTTCAACAATGTCTTTACCGCTGAAGAGTTCATGGGAAGCTCTGATCCCGGTATCCAGGATAGCCACATACCAGTCTGTTCCTGTATAACCTCTGGCCCATGCTTTGTCAGCACCAATCAGGCTCATGACATCACTGGTTGTAAGTTCATCATCCTCAGAACCAGCAGATGGAGCAGACTCTACTGGAGGAGGTATGGGCAGGGGGGTTGGAGTATCCAGGAGGATTTGCTTAACTTGTGAATCAGAGCTAAATGCTAAGAAGACATCTCTGGAAATTTCCATGGCCAGCAATGGCAGGAAGTCAAACCTTCGATGAAGGGTATACGCCTGCTCCTTGCTTTTGGTGAGGCTTTCAAGGCGCTGGAGCAGCTGATCTCCAGCTCTATGTATTGCACTATTCAATGCAGCGTCAGCTTCTTCAGGAGTTTGGAAGGTTGTACCATCTTTGGCCAGAGCGGAGTCTTTGGTTAAGGCACTTATTCCCGGCACTTCAAACACAATAATAACTCTGGCCAGACCCTCTTCAGTTATGGCTTCCTGAGGGATGTCAAGCCAGCTTTGAATTTTTTCAGCAGAGGCTGAAGCGGAAATGCTTACACATAAAATGATCATCAAACCAGCCAATAACAACTTTTTCATGACATTAAAACCTCATCATTTGATTTAAGATTTGACTGCATAAACACCTTTGGCAGTTGCAGGAGTCCTTAGTGAAATTTGTCGCGCTGATCTTTTATATTTCACGGCGCAGGCAGAAAAAAAATAGTTACGGATATGTTTTTGCTGAATAAACTTCTATCCCACTTTTTGCAGGAGAATCAGATAGATTAATCCTTCTCAAACTTCACCCTGTTGGTCAAGAAAAAGCAATACAAAATGGATGTAAATCTTGCCGGCAATGCCAAGTTGGCAGAGCATACTTTAGTCTGCCTCAAAAATGTATGTTAACCTCCTTTTTCTCCATCTGTGAATTCCGGCAAAAGCACGAGGCCGTCAGTCAAAAAGCTGCTTACCGAGTGAAATATATGGAATTAGACAGGGACAGTGCAATTAGGCGCATATTGGAAATTTCAAACCAGCATGTTGTTTTATTTTCAAAGAGAGCCAGGAGGTTTTGCCCACGGAACATACGGAAGGACACCCCAGTGAAATAAGAAGAAATTTCACGGGGCAGGCGGAAGGAAAAAGTGATAATTTATCCTCCAGGGAAAAAGACTCCTGGCGGATAAGGCTTCGCCGCAAGGCGAAAGAATTTATTCCGTGCTTTTCCGTGTGTTCCGTGGGCAGTCTCTTTTGCCCTGAAGGGGCCACTTTTTCCTCGCAGGGTCGCGGAAAAAGCCTAGGCGCTTAGCACAAATTTCAAACCAACATGTTGGTCGTTACGGCAATTGTAAGTGGAGCCGGCATCCTGCCGGCTGTTTTGAAAAAAGGCCTGCTGGAAGCAGGCCCCACTTTACAAAGGCATAGCAATCAGTTGCCCGGAAGGGGCCTCTTTTTCCGCGCGGGGTCGCGGAAAAAGCCTAGTTACTTATCGCATCAAACCTGCATCAAAAAACAGGAAATTTTTTACATTGACAAGAGCAAAAATGTCTATGATTCAAATTCTTCAGCCTTCAGCCTTCAGCCTTCAGCCTTCAGCCTAAAAGTCTAATTATAGTTAAGGTTGCTCACTCGTTAAATCCTCACTAAAAAAATCTTTAAATTGATTTCTACCTTCTTCTAATATATCGGTTGCAGATATAATTCTATCAACCAGCCTGGAGGATACTTTTGTCCCCATCACGCTATAAAGGAGACCTGGTGGCAGGTGCCCTGCTTGTCAATGAGAGTTGGAAGATTGCCCGGCTGATGGTCGGGGGGCTTGAGAAAAATGAGCTCATGGAGAAGGTCATAAGAGACAATCTCCTGCAAAAGCGCAGTCCATCCAGCACCAAAAGACAGGCCAGTCTGATTGTAAACAGGCTCATGACCCTGCCCAAACCTTTCTGGAGCATGATCAGTGACGGTTCACATGATCAGGCAACCCAGGCCCTGTTTTGCGCAGCCATTAAGTACAGCCCAATCCTTGGAGATTTTGTCTCCACAGTTGTTGCCGGGAATATGCGGGTTTTCAAAAAAGAACTTACTCATGCCCAGTGGGATTCCTATTTTGAAGAACGAGCGGCCATTGATCCAACACTGGATTCCTGGTCAGAATCAACCCGGGGGAAAGTCAGACAGATAAGTTTCCTGATCCTGTCTCAGGCCGGAGTCATAGATTCCACCCGGGCAAGGAATATCCTGCCCTTCCATCTTCTCCCAACAATCAGGTTCATGCTTATAGAGCACAGTGAAGAATATATCCTGTCATGCCTGGAGGTATTTGAGTGAGCACAAACCTTGAACACCGCCTGAACAAGTTGATCGACAGGCTCCTTTCTCCAGAACTCCTGGCCGGTTCCGGCATAGGCAATGAGGTGGCCTTTTATATTTTTGATTACCCTCCGGAAGAGGAGATCAGGGTTCGCAAATTCATTGCAATTATCAAAGATCAGATAAGCAAGCGCAAACCAGACCTTTGCCTGGCCCATGTAGATCTGTTCCAGCTGGTTGTGGATTATCTGAAAGACCGCAAGATTCTGGATCTTTGCTATGACAAGCAGAAAAAGGAAGGAGATCAGGCCCTGCTCAGTGCGCTAAAGGACCCCCTGAACATCAAAACCAGACTTTCCCCATATTTTGTTCAAAAGGTAAAACCAGAGGCCCAGGATCTTGTTCTGCTCTCTGGCGTGGGCAGCGCCTGGCCTTTGGTCAGGACACACTCTCTGCTCAACAATCTCCAGAGCCATATGCAGAATAAACCTCTGGTTGTGTTCTACCCTGGCTACTACGATGGACTAAAGCTTCATCTGTTCGGCAGGGTCAAGGAAAAAAATTACTACCGGGCATTTCGTCTTGCTGAATAGGCTGAAGGTTAGAAGGCTGAAGGGGGAAGGCTGAAGGCTGAAGGCTGAAGGCTGAAGGGAAGGAGGCTGAAGGCTGAAGGGGGAAGGCTGAAGGAAGAAGGGAAGAAGGCTGAAGGTAGAAGGCTGAAGGTAGAAGGCTGAAGGGAAGGAGGCTGAAGGCTGAAGGCTGAAGGGGGAAGGCTGAAGGAAGAAGGGAAGAAGGAAGAAGAAGACTGGGAAGGCTCCAGCCTGGGGGCCAGGGGTGCAAGTGCTCTTTTATCTTCCTTCAGCCTTCAGCCTAATAGCCTTCAGCCTTTACACAGCCTTTACACAGCCTTTACACAGCCTTTACACAGCCTTCAGCCTAATAGCCTTCAGCC
Source organism: Desulfonatronovibrio magnus (assembly GCF_000934755.1). Taxonomy (NCBI): domain Bacteria; kingdom Pseudomonadati; phylum Thermodesulfobacteriota; class Desulfovibrionia; order Desulfovibrionales; family Desulfonatronovibrionaceae; genus Desulfonatronovibrio; species Desulfonatronovibrio magnus. The sequence goes on along the minus strand of NZ_JYNP01000098.1, from coordinate 4,307 downwards.
TTTATCAAGGCAGTTACTCACAGGTTCGATCCCGGCCGCCCGGGTGAGGCGCTTACAAAAAACGGAGAGTTACTCATGCAGATTAAGGAAATCTTTGCCAAAAACCTGTTTCGTCCCATCAATGGCGTGGTCAAGGCTGACCAGAGAGATGAGGACGTTGTCTGGCAGGAGCTTGAAGAATACGTTGTAACCAAAGAGCTGGACAGGCACTTCAGAGATTTCTTTGATGCTTTTGTCTATACCAAAAAAAACTCAAAGAATTCCATGTCTGCTGCCGACATAGGCGTCTGGATAGCCGGGTTTTTTGGTTCAGGTAAATCCCACTTCCTGAAAATCCTGTCCTATCTGCTTCAGAATATCCAGGCCCGCAACCCTGAGACCGGAGAAGTCAGGCAGGCTTTGAACTTCTTTGAAGAAAAGATTCAGGACCCCATGCTCATGGCCGACATCAAGCTTGCTACCTCCATGAGCATAGATACTGTCCTGTTTAATATCGACAGCCGGGCAGATGCAGATGACGGGCGTGGTGCAGTGCTCAAGGTTTTCTGGCGGGTTTTCAATGAAATGCAGGGTTTTTCCGGCGGTGCTCTGCATATTGCGGAGATGGAAAGATACCTGACCGATCAGGGCAAGCATGAGGAGTTTTGCCGGGTATATAAAGAAGTCACCGGATCAGACTGGCATGATGAAAGAGACGCCTTTGGCTTCAAGAGAGACCAGATCATTCAGTCCATGTCCAGAGTTCTGGACCAGAGCATGAAGTCTGCAGAGCAGTGGTTTGATCAGGCCCAGCAGAACATGGTAGTCACAGTGGAGAACTTTGCCAGGCAGGTCTGTAGTTACATAGAGAAAAAGGGAGATAATCACAGAGTAGTTTTTCTTGTGGACGAGGTAGGTCAGTTCATCGGCACAGACGGCAACCTCATGCTCAATCTTCAGACCATTGCCGAAGACCTGGGCCGCCTGTGTCAGGACCGGGCCTGGGTGGTGGTCACGTCCCAGGAAGATATCGACTATATCCTTGGAGACCTTAAGTCTTCCAAGACAAATGATTTCTCCAAAATCCAGGACAGGTTCAAGACCAGGATTTCCCTGTCCAGTTCCAATACTGACGAGGTTATCAATGCCAGGCTCCTTGAAAAGACCCCTGAAGCGGAAAGCCTTCTCAAAGATATATTCAGGGCCAAGCGTGATGTCCTGCTGAGTCAGCTGAGCTTCAGTGAAGACAGCGCCAGCCTTGTATCCTACAACAGCAGCAGAGAGTTTACTGCCTGTTATCCTTTTGCCGGGTTTCACTTCAAGCTTATCCAGAAGGTTTTTGAATCAATCCGCAAGGTCGGAGCCTCCGGAATGCACATGAGCCGAGGTGAGCGCTCCATGCTTGATGCCTTTCAGTCTGCAGCCAAAAATGTCTGTCAGTATGACACAGGCAGGCTTGTACCCTTATACGAGTTTTACCCGGCCATTGAGAGTTTCCTGGATACTTCGGTCAAAAAGACAATTGATCAGGCCCAGGACAATCCAGGGCTGGAAAATCCCTTTGATCTGCACCTGCTGCAGACACTTTTCCTGATTCGTTATGTGAACATTATGAAGCCCAAGGCTGAAAACCTGGTCACTTTGTTTATAGACCAGGTGGATGCAGACCGGCTGGCCATCAAAAGGGAGATTGAAGCAGGTCTGCAAAGGCTTGAAAAACAGACTCTGATCAGCCGCAACGGTGATCTGTATTTCTTTCTGACCAATGAGGAGCGGGTCATAACCGATGGGATCAAAAGAATGGAGGTCTCCAGCACAGAGGAAACCAGGCTCTTGTCAGAAGTTGTATTCAAGGAAATCTTAAAGGACCAGAAAGAGCACCGTTACAAGCCTTACAAAAGAGACTACGGTTTCAACCGTTTTCTGGATGGACACCCTCTGGGCTCCAAGCTGGACCAGGAGCTGAGCCTTGCCGTGCTTACCCCTTTGTCAGATGAGCATATTGCCCTTGGGGAAACCGGGATGCTGGCTCATACTGCACAAAATTCCGGAAGCATCATGATCAAGCTTGGCTCTGACTCAGGGTTGGAGCGTGAAGTCAGGCTTTACCTGCAAACGGAAAAGTATGTGCATAAAAACATGGACCTTTCCCTGCCTGCAGAAACCAAGAGAATTCTACGTGACAAACAGGATGAAAACAGGGACAGAAAATCCAGAATTGCCGGTCTTCTGGAAGAGCTTATTCTGCGGGCTGACTGCTACGCCCTGGGCCAGACACTGAACATCAAGGCCGCAAACCCGAGAGGGGCAGTGGAAGAAGCTCTGGAACACGTTATTCAGAATCTTTACAACAAGTTCAGCTATCTCAGCAGTCTTAGCGACAATCCATTGCAGGAAATCAAGGCAGTGGTCATGGCATCCGACTCGGCCAGAGAAAACGTGCGGGAGTCACTTAACTCTGTCAATAAAAACGTTATCAGGGAGGTAAGAGAGTACATTGATCTCATGTCAGGCAGAAACAGCCCTGTACTTCTTGGAGATCTGGCCAGGCATTTTGGCCGGCGGCCTTATGGCTGGCCTGAATGGGAGACTGTTCTGGCGGTTTCCAGGCTGCATGCGGCCGGGGAACTGAACTTCTTTGCGGACGGAGACAGTCTTGTCCAGCGGGAGGCCCTGGAATTCTTAAGCAAAACCAACAGGTGGAACAGCGTCAAGATAATCAAGCGCAAGGTTCCGTCTGCTGATGAGATTGCAAAGGCCAGAAAGACCGGACAGGAGGTTTTCGGCAAGATCGGACCGGACAGTGCCGACTCCCTTGAGGCCTTCCTGCGTCAGGAACTGGACCAGTGGCAGAAGAGTCTTGCCAGATATCATCAGCTGGCCAGGACAGGGGATTATCCAGGTCTTCAGGAAATTGATGACTGCCTGAAGCTTATCAGAAAACTTCTGGGCATAAACGATACCTTTGAGTTCATTCAGGCTGTCAACAGGGAGAAAGACAGCCTGAATGATGCTTCAGACGATATTCACACCTTGAATGATTTTTACACCAACCAGATTACAGCCTGGGAAAGTCTGCGGAAATCAATTTCCTACTTTTCCAGAAATGAGGCAGTGCTGGAAAAAAATGAACAAAGCGCGCCTGACCTGAAACGATTGCACCTCATTGCCCAGTCACCTGCTCCGTATAATATGCTCAAGGAAGTTGCGCCTCTGGTTTCCAGAATCACTTTGGTCAATGATCAGCTTTTACAGGAGCATAAGCAGGCAGCAGTCAACAGGGTTGATCCTGAAATTGAGTCCATCAGAAAGGAACTGGAGTCAGCTCCTGCCGATTCTGATTTTTCCAACAAAGTCCTGTATCCCCTGCAGCAGATTAAAGCTCAGATTGAGCAGGAAACAAGCATACCCAATATCTCCTATCTTCTGGAACGCTTTTCCAGTTCTTTTGATGATGCCTTGGATCAGATTGAAGAACATAAACACAAAGAGACTCCCGTAAATGGAGAGAAAGGTAAGCCAGACAAGGTTAGAACAGTCAGGAGTTTTAAAGCTGCTTCTGTTGCCACTAAACCCTATCTGGACAACGAGCAGGATGTTGAAGTCTTTGTCCAGGCCATGAGGCAGAAGCTCCTGGATGAGCTTAAGGGTAATGTTCGGATAAGGATACAGTAGGGGGGAAGACAGGCTGAAGGTGGGAAGGCGGAAGGCGGAAGTAATAAGGCTGAAGGCGGGAAGGCGGAAGGCTGAAGGTTAGAAGGCTGAAGGTGGGAAGGCTGAAGGTAGGAAGGCGGAAGGCGGAAGGAAGAGGAAGAAAGGCTGAAGAGGATGTGGCGCGTCACTTTCAAATTGAAAAAGGGTGATGCTATTGATGTAAATTATGAAGATTACCATTAATACAGAGGATAACAAAATGCGTATGCACAACCCGCCTCACCCAGGTGAAATAATTCGAGAACTATGCCTTGAACCCCTGAATGTTTCTGTGACCAAGGCAGCCCAAGCCCTTGGTGTTACCAGAAAAACTTTATCAGCTTTAGTAAATGGCCACTCTGGAATCAGCCCGGAAATGTCACTGAGGTTATCAAAGGTTTTTGGTCGAACACCAGAAGGCTGGATGCGTCTGCAGTTTCAGTATGATCTGTGGAAGGCCGCACAATCAGTCAATCTGGATGACTTGAAACCTCTGAAGGCAGCTTGAGGAAGGTGGAAGGTGGGAAGGCTGAAGGTGTTTAGGCTGAAGGCTGAAGGAAGACAGAAGAGAGGAAGGGCTGAGGGAAGATGGCTGAGGGAAGAGGAAGAAGGTCTACTAATATTGAAGGAAAAAA
>NZ_JYNP01000097.1 GCF_000934755.1 Desulfonatronovibrio magnus | reverse complement strand
CGCCTTGCAGTCCAAGGAATGAATTTGATAGAGGATATGACCGGTATTTCATATCTTCTGATTCAGTTGTCATAAATATACTGTTCTCAGTCGGTCTGGTAAAGTATTGAGGGAATTCCTGTTCCAGGGCATCAAAGACGCATTCGCTCCGGGCAGTACTTTTCACCCAGCCATTGTATCTGGAGACCCTTGTGTTCACTCCTGGTTTGGCCCTGACCGCACATCCATAGGCGAAGCTTACTATTCCGGCCAGAACATCCCTGCCCATTACCTGAGCGATGAGCGGCCCACCGCTGTCCCCCTGGCAAGAGTCCTTACCTCCCTCCCAGGCGCCGGCGCAGAGCATATTGTCTGTGACAGCTATGTTTACCTGTTCCAGAGTGGTTTGGCATGTTTGATTGTCAACATAGGGAACGCTGACTTCCTGAAGTTGTTCCGGAAAATCACCTTGAAATTCAGTGGAGCCCCAGCCGATTAATGTGAACATGGTTTCAAAAGGTACATAATTGTCAGTTTGCACCAGTCCGGAAATGGGTGTCATGGAAGAAGGCGATACAAGCTGGAGCAGAGCGATATCATTATCATTGGTGTGAGGATCATAATCGTTATGGCGCAGGACCCGGCGGATGGCAATGCGCTCATATCTGCCGGGAGGAGCTGTAAGAGATGTGGTGCCCAGGACAGCGTGAAAATTTGTGAACACACTTGTGACGCAGTGGGCGGCGGTAAGTACCCATTCCGGCGCGATGAGGGTCCCTCCGCAAAACTGGCCGGCGTAAAGATCAGGAAAATTTGCGTCTTTAACCAATGCAACCATCCATGGGTACTTAGAGTCATCTTCTACAGGCTTGCCTCCGACGATTTTGGTAATTTTTTGGCTTTGATCCTGGGACGTCATGTCGTTTGAAAGGATATTTCCCGGAAAGGCCAAACACAGTCCCAGAATCAGGACTATAAGAAGAACGAGTTTTTTCATGTTCAGTAACCTCCTTATGGATATTGTTTATTGATTCATCAGGATGATGAATCAGAACATGCTCGGATAATAACCTCGTGCCAGGGACGTTGACGACAGAAAATTACATATTGTTGAGCCCAAAAGCGGTCGTGAATATGTGAAGCAGCATATACCCCCAAGAAGGTTACTGAAAGGCTCAGAGAATATATCAGAACCATGAACATAGAGCAAGATCACACCGTTTTTCCCATTGGCTACTCAGCAGCCAGGGCGGTAGTTAAAAAAGCCGGGCTAATTATTGGTATCGACCTTAATCCTCATGATCTAAGACGTCACGCAGCCACTTTTGCTTCCAGGTCCGGTGCACCTCTTGAAATTGTCAGCAAAGTGATTCTCGCCACGCAAACATATCAACAACTCAAAGGTATCTGGGCAAAGTAAGCGATATCGAAGTCATCAGGTGGATTGAGAATATCCACAGATAAAACTAATCCCGGGGCTAAGTAAATTCATAGCCCCGGGTCAGAATTGTGAAGATAGTCCTCAAAAAGAAATGTCTTGGACTATACATGATCCATAGCCGTTATGTTGTGAGTTTGGTTATGTTGTAAGGTAGAAAATATCATAGGGCAGACAGTATGAATACCCCATAAACTGCCTGCCCTATGAACGTGACGTTAATCCATAAACTATCTTTACCCAAGGCTACTTAGTGCCCTTTATGCAAGCACATCCGACTTCCTACCCGTTCCACACTCGCTCGTCCCTCGCTCCTGTTCCACGGCCTTCCAGTGCGGATGCCCCGCTCACTCCTGCCTGTCTGCTTATCCGGCTACTGCTGACCTGGGGAGAGGGCCAGGCGGAACCCTAAGCTGAAGTCCCTGAAGCCCGGGGTGACGTAGGGGCGAATGGCCGCGCGGCAGTCCCATGCGTCGAAGATCCAACTGCCGCCGCGAATGACGCGGGACGAGCCAGTCTCTGGCCCCTGGGGATTATCCCGGGGGCTCACGGAATAGTAATTGTCGCTGTACCAGTCCGAAACCCACTCCAAGACATTCCCGGACATGTCATAAATGCCCAGACCATTGGGTGCCTTGGTCCCTACCTCATGGGTCCGGCTGCCGCTGTTGCTCCAGTACCAGCCCAGGCTGTCCAGATCATCGCCTCCGGCATACTTCTCTGCTCGGCCTCCGCTGCGGGCAGCGTACTCCCATTCAGCCTCGGTGGGCAAACGGAAAGTACTGTTGCCCTCAGAATTCAGCTTCGAGATGAAGTCCTGCACGTCATTCCAGCTGACCTGCTCCACAGGATAATTATTCCCGGATTTAAAATACGACGGATTGCTGCCCATGACCCCGGTCCACTGGCCCTGAGTCACCTCGTACTTGCCCATCCAGAACCCGTCCAGGCAGACCTCATGCACCGGCTTTTCATTATCCCAACAACTGTCCGTCCAGTCTCCGCAGCCCATGTCATAGCAGCCCTCCGGAACCCAGACAAACTCAATGCCTGTAACCGGGTCGGTCCAGGTTTCGCCGGGGTCGGGTTCGTGTTCGCCTTCCCTGATATAGTTCAACCAAAAATCAACCTCCCCCAGATCATGCAAATTCACCTGATGATCGATGAAGAACAAGTGGTTCTGGAATGTTGCTATATACACATTAGTGGCGGAGTAATATCTGAATATTATACCGGAGTTCTCTTGAGTTTCTTGAGGCGCAGGTTTTAGAAGTTCTGGAAACTGAGGCTCAAGCCAGTCAAAAATAATATTGGCCTTTTGCAGGTCATTTAAATTGTTCCCTGCATGAGAAGTATTAAGGCTCATTGTACCCGCAAGCAGAGTAAAAATAAAAAATCCAATGAAAAAAAACTTTTGCATCTTCAAAACTCCTTTAGAAAATTGTGGCAAAAAATGCCCATCGATTCCTTTGAAAATTGATTGAATTTAATTGATATTTTTTACACGGTCGTTTGCCGACATCGCCGGCAATCCCGTTGCAAGGGGTTCTTCCGCTAAACATAATCAGATCGAGATCGGCACAACTTCTTTGTGCATGATTGTTCTTGAATCCCTGCAATCAGGTTCACTTCGTTCATAGCGCTCCAGGTACCAAAGTTTCCGACCATTTTCCCGTCTTTGGATCAAAGATATTCGCGCTGATACGGGCGGCACTCTCGCTAATTAATCCTCCTGCGACGAGCAGCGTGCAGTGAATTTTGGAATTGAGAGAATTTCTTAAATTCATCAATCACTGTCCCGTGCGCACCGCCCGCACGTGTAGGCTGTGTTCCACATAGCGGTTGCCCACGTAGCCGTTATCGAAGTGCACGCCCCAGGCGCTATTGGAATCGTACGCATGGGGCGAAGACGACCAGTACCAATCATTAACCACGTCCATCATACCTTTACATGTACATGGTGGATAGGAAAGCACTGCCAGTTCATCTTTTGTGGGCAGCCTCCAATGGGAATGACCGGCCCATGAAAGGCCAGAGGCATAACTTTTGTCTTCAAGCCACTTCATAGGGCCAGCGGTTGCCTTCTGCCACATCAGGCCAGCATATTTATCCGTCACTGTCCCGTCTTCATTGTCCGCTCACTGGCCAACGCACAGCTGGGCAAAAGCAGTGCCGGACATGACCATCCCGGCCAGACAAAGCAGGAATGCCATTGCCACAATTACAAACCACTTTTGTTTTAGTGCCTTCATGTTTACCTCCTTAAGTTTAAAGATTACTGTCTAGTTTCCCTGATTATAAGCACTATACATACCATAATAAAAAAGTGAGTAATAACAACATATAACATAAAAAACTGCTTGATTAGACCTAAAAGTGTGCGCCAACCTGGTTGGCAGTAGTTGGCACTTTATCTTGTGGTCCAGGGTGTTGAACTGCGAAAGAGTGGACAGAGTTCTGACCTTCCCCGGACATTACCCTGCCTTGGAGGGAACTTACAAGAAATATATTGTGGCCGGAGTGGGATAATGGCAGCGGCATGGACTGCTACTTGGGTTGCGGGCAAGGCTCGCGTTAGCTTGATTTAAATATTTGTTTCGCAGTTTTATTATTTAAAAAATATATTGCCACAATCGCTGTAGGGGTGCTATATCCCAAAAACATCAAGCCAAGCACTGCCCAAAACAGAGTGGAAAGCCATCTGGCCAATTGCTTAAATTTCCATAATCCTGCAGCAGAGATAAGACTGACAGCAGCAAAAACAAATAAGATTATCAGAGAAGTGATCTCTAAAGGCACAAAAAATCCAGACAGGACACCAATTCCTGCCATTATAATGTGTGATACAGCAATTACTCGAATAATTAGATAAGTAATGTACTGTTTCTGTAAAATACTTTTTTCTTCTTGACTAACCCATCTACCCTTAAATAGTGCCAGGTTTCGCTCTTTAGCCTCTTTTTTCTCGAATCTGTCTTTTGGAATACCCCAGTCTGAATTAATCAGGATGTCCTTACGATCAGGCTGATACATTTCTACTTCACCTCCTGTTTAGAAGACAACACCCAAATACTTGCTAAGCGGTTTCCGGATGAAAACTAAGTAAATTGAACCTGAACTCAAGACTTCAGGCATGTTCTGATTCTAGTCCAACTCCATCCAAACAATCAAGATTTCTTTTGCCAGTCTTCAGGATTTTCAAGTACAATCGCTGGCCTTGCCCGCCTTAATAACTTACTCGTTCATTGCTGTAACAAAACAAGAAAATTTGAGACAAATGCGGGGATGATCTCTGGGCATTGGGACTGTCCCTCGCTGGGAACCAATTCCAGATACATGCTTTTTGCCCCTCTCAATGACCAATTTCGGCACATCTAAATGTAAGTTGCGGGGACTGTCCCAGTTATGGTTACGCATTCTTTTCTTGCTTCTTGGGTTGCGGGCAAAGCCAGCATTAGTTCTTTATCCGGCTGTTTTTTTGTCCGCGATAATTACCAGCACTAAAATAAATACCGGAATGAATATGTCACCAATCCAGACTATGGGCCCAAAATTTTCAAAATATTAAGATGGCCAGCGCATTACTTTCCAGGTTCAATTTCAGTATTAGGCGCTTATTGGAAATTTCAAACCAACATGTTGTTTCATTTTCAAAGAAAGCCAGGAGCTTTTGCCCACAGAACATACGGAAGGGCACGGAAGTGTTTTTCAAGCGTTGCGAAGCAACGCATATTCCGTGAAATTCAGTGTATTGCGCCTGCCCAGTTGAATTTCTTCCATTCAACCGGGGTGGGCAGTCTCTTTTGTCCCGAAGGGGCCTCTTTTTCCGTGCAGGGTCGCGGAAAAAGCCTGGCAACTTACTCGTTCATTGCTGTAACAAAAAACAAGACAAGGGCCTGGGGCTGCACTTTTTGCACCCGAATTGCATACTCATTACTCATTACTCAAGTAAAATATCTGCCTTTTGATACACTTCTTCGCACGAGTTCTGCTGAGTGGCAAAGCCAGGGTAAAATAATGCCACGACTGAATTTCTACCAGAAAAATTACTTTGACCTGCTTGATTGCCTGCTATTGTGCACTTGAATCCAGCCCATTCATTACAATCTTTTATAGCATTGCATGATATGCACTTGTAAACAATAAATGTACCACTATCCTCTGCGGAAGTGTATCTCAGGCTTATTTCCTTCCAGTTGCCAAAAAATGTCTGATCAATGTTAACAGAGCAATGGATTGACTGGTGATAGTTAGTCCAATCATGCGCAATTACATTACTGTAAAATACACATGTAAACAACGTAACAACAAGAACTCGAAAAATTCCTACCGCAAAAAAACGCTTACTGATGGTGTATCTCATGATTTACTCCATAAATTTTAACCGACATCTCCCAAATCTCCAAAGCACCTCACTGTCCGGCGCGGACCGGCCACACGTGGGAGCGGGTGGACTTGTGGATGACGTCCACTTGGCCGCCGCGCATGGACACGGCCCACGCGCCGTCCCTGCGGCCCGCGTAGGCCGTGCTGGACCAGTAGCCGTACGACTGGACCCCGGTAAAGGGATGTCCGCTTTGAATTGCATGGTATATAGCCGAAAGCTCATCCCTGCTCGGCAGCCGCCATCCGCCAATTCCGGAGATGCTGAAAGAGCTGCACCCCCGCCAGGCGTCATCCCAATTCAACCAGCCGACCGGGTTGGCATCCTTGGTCCACATCAGCCCCGTCACAGTGTCCGTCACCGTCCCGTTCCCATTGTCCACGAATCTCTGTGTCTGGGCTTCGCCGGACATGACCAGTCCGGTCAGGCAGAGCATCAGGACCACGGTCACAATGGTCATTCTGGTAATTCTTATCATGTTCATCCTCCTTGAAAGTTGCAGTTGGAATATTTCCGCAACAGGGTTAAGTAGGGGAAAATAGTCTTTATTAATAACATGCGCCTCCTGGCCTGCACTCAGGATAACAGCCTCCAATGGAAGGAGAGGCACATGTGAAGTCGTCATCAAACCAGGACGTGGCTCCGCTGAAGTTGGCACCGCCCAGGGTTGCGCCGTTCAGATCAGCACCGCTCAGATTTGCTTCGATAAAAAAGGCATCGCTCAGATCTGCGCCACTCAAATCCGCGTTGCTCAGATTGGCCCTCGACAGATTGTGTCCGCTCAGGTTCTTCCCGTTCAGATCAGCCCCGCTCAAATCACACCCTGGACAATGTCGCAATGTCAGCAGCTGGTTCAGATGGTTTTCATTCCATGCCCCAGCTGTGCCCATGCCCAACAGGCAGACCAGTGCCCCCACTGCCACGATTCCAAAAATATTCATACTCCACTTTTTCATAACAACCCTCCATTGTTAAATGTTGATGTATTTTTTATATTACTAAGCACTTTCTGTGCCATACAATAAACACATTAAATATCAGTATATTACCAGCATTGCCAACAAAACTGACTCTTAAGTTTACGCCAATATGGTTGGCAGTAGTTGGCATTTTAGCTTATGGTCCAGGGTGTTGAATGCAAGAGAGGATTGGTTCTGCCCTTAGCTGAACATTACACTGACTTGCGGGGAAGATACAAGAAATATATTGTGACTGGAGTGGGAATAATGGCAGCGGCAACGACGGATAGTATAGCCCGGACTGAAGCATTCTGTCTGGGTCAGCAGCCCCTGGAGGCAGGTAGTCTTCAAAATTCAGGGGACTGGGCTATCCCGGAATAGCCGTAGGCTTGAAACGACCAAGCTCACCGGCCGGGCGGGAAACAGCTGCTAAGTTAAGCGGATATCCTGTTTCCCGGTCCGTGTTGATGCTGTGGTTATGGATTCGTGGTTATTGATGGACAGTATACTCATCCAGGAGCCTGCGAATCATTTTTTGATATTGTGTATTATTTTTTTTGCCTCTTTCTTAAAAAAACTGGGCAGTCAAAAGTTTTTTTGTAATCTTGTGTTTTTATTGGCTTTTTTGGCAGATCAAAATGTCTCTTGGTCCAGACCAGGTATCTATCCAAATTTATTGACTTTATTTCTTACAACCAAGAACGAAGAACCAAGAACTTTGAACTCTCAAGTTAAAAAAGTCCACACTCGTTTTACTTAGTGTAATTGTAACCTTGACGGTTTCATCTTTTAAAGCGAGTTCTTCCGGGGATGGAAGAAAGTCAGATATAACCTTAACTTTCCCCATTGGTTCGTCTGTGTATTTGATTTTTTCTTTCATAGATTTTCTTTCCTTTTTGCCAATATCCGGCGCCGATTATTCTGATTTTGTTCTTTCTGTATGTAAACCGAACCGTCATTATCGCGTCTGAGACCCTGCCAAGACAGTAAAACCGTCTTTCATTTTCACTATGTTCAAGGTCTTCAAGGATAACACGCTCAGTGTCCAGAAAAGCAAGCTGTGCCAGGGCGAAAGAAACTCCATGTTTTTCCTGGTTCTGTTTGTCTTTTTGGAGTCCCACTCGAAATCAGATCGTTTGCTCATTAGATTATATTAGATAGGGGGAGAAAATGTGTCAATATAAAAATATGGCTTTTTATATGGCTTTTTTGTTCCATAGCATCCCGGCAACTAATCAGTATCCAGATTTTCCCTGAATATGGCCGACCCTTTTCATCACGTACGACCTGCGTACGGCAATCTAGAATCCTCTCACTTCCGTCCTTGGTGTAATTAACCACCTCTCCCCGCCAATGTCCGTTACGCATTCGGATGAAAAAGCTGCAGAGTCAACCCTACGTGCATGTTCAGACACAAGTCCAAACCTGCCTGAATTGTCAAGCCTTGTTTTGCCAGTCTTCACAATGAATGATATTTCTTCAATTCCTATACCGCCTTTGGCAAACAGTCAAAATAACCAGACTGAACTTATGCAGAAGATACAAGTTCAGTCTATTTTCGTGCTGTCCATTCAGACACGCCGGACATAGACAGGGACAGGAAGAACATTGGATGTCAAATTGAGCCAGCCTTTACCCTGACAGGAAAGGAGAAGAAATGGAAAGTGTATATGCCAGCACATGATAATGCCGTCTCAGCATTATTATGATGATGATGCACGTTTCCCCTTGCCTGATCAGAAAACTGTGTTTAACAATTGGGGAGTAAAGAAATGTTTGTTGGCTATTGGGAAAGAAAGTGGCAACTATTACTAACTGTTCACCACACTTACCCAGTGATTACTGTACAAAGGAAATTTGAACTCTTAAGTCAATAACAAAACAGGAATAGCAACTTCAATAAGGAGCAGATAATGAAAAAGTCATTTCATATTAGTCTGGCAGCATTTTTTTTCTTTTGCCTTGTTTCTGCAAGCTGGCTGAAGGCAGAAGAAGATAAGACATTGACCGAGGCTCGTGAGTCATTTGAAAGTGCATCAGGCATCTGGTTTTCACCACAGAAGGACTTTAACACCTACTTCAGTGTAAGCCAAAACGGCAATCAGCTGATAATTATGGGATTTGATTTGACAGGATGGGATCGAAGCTGGAGTTGGGAGGCATGGTCCGGGAACATTGAAGGCAGCATGGCTGTAGTGAAGACCATACCCGAGTACAGTTTAGTTGATGCAGAACTGAGCATTGAGTTTCATGACAGCCATAACGGAACTGCCCGTGTTGACAGTTGCGAGCCAAGATATGCCATGTCCTGGTGTGAAGCCCAGACAGGGCAGGAGTACGAGCTCAGGAGAATTTTTTAATTCGCACCTTGTCTTTTGTGACACGATTGAATAGGTAAGTCACCAATTTGTCTGGAAAAGGAGACGATATGAAATATACCATGAATAGAAGAAAGTTTATACATACCACTGCCAGTGTTGCAGCCGGGCTTGGGGTTGCCGGTTTAAGCTCCATTGTGGACGCGTCTAAGATTATGGCGGCAGGTGGAACTCCTGACCATGCCCCCAAAAGAAAATTGGGAAAAACAGAGTATAATGTTTCCCTCTTCAGTCTTGGCGGTGAATCAACAGTTCAAATAGCCAGCAAAAGTCAGCAGGCAGTGGAAATAATCGACAGAGCTCTTGATCTGGGTGTCAACTACATTGATACAGCACCCTCTTATGGAGCTGGCGGGAGTGAAACAAATATCGGCCTGGTCATGGCGCGTCGCAGAAATCAGGTTTTCCTGGCAAGCAAAACCCATGATCGTACTTATGATGGAACCATGCGGCTTATTGAACAGAGCCTGGAACGTCTTCAGACTGACTATCTTGATCTTTACCAGGTACATAACATAAGAAGCCATGATGATATTGAGCGTGCCTTAAGCAGAAATGGAGCAGTTGAGGCCATGGAAAGACTGAGATCCCAGGGCGTGATAAGACATATTGGTATTACTGGCCATCGGAATTCTGAAGCACTCCTATACGGCATTAACAGCTATGACTTTGATACTATTCTCATGGCGCTTAATGCCGGGGATATATTTTATGATCCATTTCAAGGGGACTTACTCAACAGGGCCCTGGAAAAGCGAATGGGAATAATCGCCATGAAGATCACCGCTGTAAACAATATCTTTCGCGCTGACGGTCTGACAACTATGGATGAGGCCATGGGGTACGCCTTAAGTTTTCCCGTGAGTACAGCCATAATAGGTATAACAAGCGTTGGCCAGGTGGATGAGAACGTGCGGGTGGCAAGAGATTTCAGGCCCATGAGCCAAAACAGGCTTGCCAGTATTGAAGAGAAGGTTAAGCCGTATAACGAGCAGGTCAACTTTTTCAAAAGGAGCTGGTAGCAGTTGAGTGTTATTTGGTTGCAGACACAGCCCGCATTATTCTTTTCTGCCTCGTGTTTTTTTCCAATCCGCCCTCTGTGCCAAGGAGAGTGAGAGACAGGCCGTTTGAATAATTAAGCAGGCGGTTAACCCTACAGCGACACTTTATTTATCACTCCTCTGCGCCGGGTCGTGGTGGTGGACCAGGACCTCAGGGTTTTGGGCATTATTCTTGACAGGAACGCCATCAAATATTTAGCGAAGCTTAAGAAACCAGGACTTTTCAGGTCTCTCATCAACGCTCTTTCTATACCCAAAGACAGGGTTGAGCCTTTATCAGGTTCGGCAAAAGATATCATGGAAAGGAATGTTTTTTCTGTATACCGTGATGCTCCGCTGAACTCAGTCATGGGTTTAATGCTGGACAAGGGCGTCAAGCGGCTTGTGGTGGTTGACTACGACAACCGTCTTCTGGGCATGGTTGACAGGGATAATGTCATGAAGGCTCTGGCTGAAACCTATCCAGGGGATTGATGTGAGCTTCCAGGGATGGATAATGTGCCTGACCCGGAGTATGGCCGCTGTACCTGCAGCCCCGGGAGGCAGGTAGTCTTCAAAAATCAGGGGGCTGGACTATT
>NZ_JYNP01000096.1 GCF_000934755.1 Desulfonatronovibrio magnus | reverse complement strand
AGTCAGGGGATAGGGTTGGAAGAGAGAAGAGAAGAATAGCCCACGGAATACACGGAAGGGCACGGAAGGGAAGAGAAAAAGGTCAGAGGGCAGAAAAGAAATGCAGAGATGTAAATCAGGAATAATTAATGGAAAAAGAACTTAAGAAAGTGATAATAGTGGCTATCGGGTTGAGCATTTTTGTAGTGATGCTCTTTTTGTCCCTGCCATTTAACATGATCATGCTTTTTAGATTTGTTGTGCCCAGTGAAAGTACGGCCAGCATTCCGGTCATAGCTTCAGCTGCTCTGGCAGGCATGGTTTTCATGACAATTTTTGATACCTTGCGCTTTGCTCTTTTGCGCAGGTTTTCAGTATACTTGAACAAGGAACTTGGAGAAAAAATACTTCTCGGTATGTTCAGGGACAGGGCCCTGCAGCAGAAAAGTGACCACTCTACAGCCATGGGTGATTTGTCCAAGGTGCGGGCTTTTTTGAACTCACCCACATCAGCAGCTTTTCTTGACGCTCTGATATCCCCACTGCAGCTGCTGATTGTTTTTTTTCTGAGCCCTATCATGGGAGTACTGGCAACACTGTGTATAATGATTATTCTGGCTACCAAACTTGTCAGTAAAAAGCAGACCCAGGAACTGCTTAAAAATTCCAACATGCGTTTTGGACAGGTCAATGCCTTTGCCCAGGAATGCGTGTATAATGCTCAGGCTATCAAGGCCATGGGCATGCAGCCCAAGCTGGCCAAAAAATGGAGACACATGCAGGACCTTATGGTTCGGGATCAGACCGAGGCCAGTGAAAAGGCCGGGATCCACTCGGCCATTACCAAATCCATGGGCTGGATTATGCAGGTTCTGCTCATGGGGGTTGGTTTTTCCATGATCCTTGCAGGCACCATGGACAGCGGTTTTGTAATTATTGCGGTCATTATTGCAGGCAGAGTGATAATGCCCATGCAGATGGTGGTCAACGGCTGGCAGCAGTACCAGGACGCCAAGGATGCTTTTGTCAGGCTAAAGGAGTTTTTTGCCGAGCTTAAAGAAAAGGACAAGGAGGAAACTCTGGACCTGCCAGAGCCTAAAGGGCATCTGGCCGCGGAATCGCTGGTATACGGCCATGGCGGAAAGCCAATAATAAAAGGGGTATCATTCGAGTTGGAGCCTGGGCTGGCCATGGGCATCATAGGGCCAAGTGGAGCTGGAAAAACTACTCTGGCCCGCATGCTGACCGGTTCTGTACGTCCTCAAAACGGTATACTGCGCTTAGATGGTGCTGACATGCATCAATGGGATCAGGACAGACTGGGTATGCATGTTGGCTATCTTCCCCAGGAAGTGGAGCTTTTTGCAGGTACTATTGCCATGAATATTTCCCGTTTTCAGGAAATAGATATTGAAGAGGTTAAAAAGGCTGCAGCCAGGGTTGGACTGGATGAAATAATTGAAATGCTGCCCGAGGGATATGATACCATGCTGGAGGAAAGAGGGGCTAACCTTCCAGGTGGACTCAGACAGAGAATAGGCCTGGCCCGGGCCCTTTTCGGCCAGCCAAGGATATTGATCCTGGATGAGCCTGATGCCAGCTTGGATCAGGCAGGGCTTAAGGCTCTGCAGGAAATGATAGCTCAAGTACATAAGGAGGGTATCACTCTGATTCTGGTGACTCATCGACCACAACTGCTTGTGGCTACTGACAAGCTGCTTATGCTGAAGAATGGACAAGTTGCCATGTACGGACCCAGCAAGCAGGTGCTGCAAAAGCTTTTGCCAGCCAAGGGCAAGAAAGGTTAGACAAATATTATGAAAAAATATCTAGTAAAGTTTCTTCCATACCTTGCGGTGGGTTTTTTCTTCAGCCTGTTCATCAATGTACTGAACCTGTCCTACATTCTTTATCTGCGTAATCTGTTTGACAAGGTTATGACCAGCCGCAGTACAGAAACACTTTTTTTTCTAACAGCCGGGGTAATCGGGGCTTATGTGGTCATGGGTATACTTGAGGTTATTCGTTCCAAACTTCTGGTCAGGACCGGGGTCAAATTTGACCAGGTTGTAGCTGGAAAAGTATTTGGACGGATGATTGATCATTCCGTAGAAGCGGGTTCAACCAAACATACTCAAGGGCTGAAAGATCTTAACAGCATTCGCAATTTTATGGGAGGGACAGGGATATTTGCATTTTTTGACGCTCCCTGGGTGCCTGTATTCCTGGCTTTGATTTTCCTTTTTCATCACTGGCTGGGATATGTGGCCTGTGCAGGAGCTTTCCTCCTTTTTATGCTGGTGGTCATACAGGAAGTTATGACGTCCAGGATGAAGGCTGATCACTCACAGTCATCAATCCAGACGGATCAGTTTTTGAGTTCCGCCATGCGCAATGCCCAGACAGTCAATGCCATGGGCATGCTGCCGGCCCTGACTGCCAGGTGGAGACTTTTCAATAACAAAGATGTCTATTATGAAGATAAACTGGCAGCCAGAACAGGTTTTTTTCAAAGCATGAGCAAATGCATCATGATGAGTACAGTTATTATTGTTATGTCTACTGGAGGATACCTGGTCATACTTCATGAGATAACGCTTGGTACCATGGTGGCAGCGGCTATGTTTATGGGCAGAGGTCTGGCTCCTATCATGATGCTGGGTACGGCATGGCAGAGTCTTGTGGAATCGAGGATTGCCTATAAACGCCTGAATGAAATGATGCCTGAAAAAGATGAAATTGGCCATGTTACCATCAAGGAGGATCCGGATATTCTGGAGGCCAGGCAGGTCAGTCATACCATTGCTGAACAGCAGGTCCTCAACAATGTTTCCTTTGTCCTTAACCCTGGTGAGATACTGGCAGTTATCGGTCCAAGCGGGGCAGGCAAGTCAACCCTGGCCAGAGTTTTACTTGGATTGTGGAAGCCTGATTCCGGAAGTGTGGAGTGGGGGGGCATGGATGTATTTGAGATGGATCAGGAACAACTGGGCGAGATGGTCGGTTATGTCCCCCAGGAAGTAGAGCTTTTTTCAGGAACAGTTGCCGAAAATATTGCCAGGCTGGGAGATGTGGATTCACCCAGCGTTGTTACAGCTGCCAGGGAAGCTGGTGCTCATGAAATGATCCTTGGTTTGCCAAAAGGGTATGATACGCCTGTGGGAGCTGGGGGCGTAGCTCTTTCCGGTGGACAGAAGCAAAGGGTTATCATGGCCAGGGCCTTGTATGGGGATCCGTTGCTGCTGGTTTTTGATGAACCTGATTCCCACCTTGATCAACCTGGACGAGAGGCTTTGAAAAATATTTTGATGAAGTTGAAGAAAAGAGGTAAGCTGGTGATAATTATTTCGCATAATCAGGCATTGTCCAAAGTTGCTGATAAAGTGCTCAATTTGAACAGAGGCGTTGCTGAAATGATTAATGGTTCTGCAGTGCCGGGCATAGAAAGTTAAAAGGGAAAATCAAGAGGTCAGGTGTATGCAAAGCAATACCAAAGCTATAGAAAGTGGACAGAATAAACCTGAACAGGTTGACCTGCCAACATCTTCGAGAAATGTCATTATTATGGGTTTTGTTTTTATTGGTCTTTTTTTCGGAGGTCTTGGTGGATGGGCTGCAACCTCCAAGCTCAAGGGAGCAGTGATAGCTCCTGGAGACATAATTGTAGAATCATATCGCAAACAGGTGCAGCACCTTGACGGGGGCATTGTCAAGGAGATCCTGGTGCGCGATGGTGATTTTGTGGAAATGGGGCAGGTACTCTTACGTCTTGATGGAGAGCGAGTTCTTGCTACAAGGGACATGCACAGGGCCAGGATGGACTCTCTGCTGGCACAGCAGGCCAGGATAGTCGCAGAAGTTGAGGGTCGGGATGAAATAAGCTGGCCTGAGCAGCTTCTGGCACGGCAACACATGTCTGATGTACTTGAGAGCATGCGCAGTGAGGAAATGATATTCAGGTCAAGGCTGGAGGCCAAAAACAGCAGGATCGCACTTTTGAGATCCAGAATATCCAGGCAGCAGTCCATGCAGGAGGGGTATCAGTCTCAAATGTCGGCAATTCTGGATACCATAGAATCGTTAAAAGAGGAAATAGCCGCAAAAGAGCCTCTTCTTGAAGGCGGTTTTATTGATATTTCGCATATAATGCAATTGCAACGGACGCTTAACTCCAACCAGTCCCGAATTGAAGAGCTTAAAACGCAAACCAGGCAGGCAAAGGAGATGGTAGCTGAACTGCATCTTGAAATCAGGGAGCTTGAGAAAAGATATTCTGAAGAAGCAACCTCGCAGCTAGGAAATGTAAGGCAGGCTATTGTAGATTTGCGAGAGCAGCTTCGCCCGGTGGAAGATGCGTCCAGACGTCTGGAGGTAAAAGCTCCTGAATCAGGGATTGTCGTCAATCTGAATGTGCGCACTGAAGGAGGAGTTATCCAGGGCGGTGCGCCCCTGATGGAGATCGTGCCTGTGGACAGCGGACTGATTGTTTCTGCCAGAGTAGAGCCAAGCAAGATTGATGATGTTCATCTTGGGCAGACAGCAAGCGTTTCCCTGACTGCTTTTCCAATGCGCTATACACCCAAGGTTACCGGACGGGTAACTTACGTATCAGCAGATAAGGTTGAGCCAAGACAGCAAGGCATGCCGCCATATTATCAGGTTTATGTAGAATTTGATCATGAATCTTTGATTAATGCCATTGGTGATGAAAGCAGGCTTACACCGGGCATGCCGGCTCAGGTGTTTATCCAGACCCGGGAAAAGACTGTACTTGGCTATTTGATGACACCCATTACTGACAGTATTAACAGGGCTTTCAGGGAGTAGATGGAATGTCCCCTGCTGAATCCTGCTTCGCAGGGTCGCTTGCGCGGCATTCAACGGGGTGAAAATGCTGGGATGCACAATCAGGGGACAGGGGTCAGGGGACAGGGGACAGGAGACAGGGGTCAGGGGTCAGGGTCAGAAAAGAAATGCTGGGATTGAAGAAAGAAATGAAAAGAGGAAGAGAAGAATGGCCCACCCCGGTTGAATGGAAGAGATTCAACTGGGCAGGCGGAATGCGCGGAAAGGCACGGAAAGAAAGAGGGCAGGAGACAGGGGACAGGGGACAGAGGGCAGAGGGCAGAGAAGAAATGCCGGGAATTGGTCTATTTTAGAGCAAAAGAGAGAAGTAAAAGGTAATACACCATATTGTAAGCGAGAGCAGGAAATGAATATAAATAGTTATAAGTTTATCTTGATGGCCGTGGGAATAATCATTTTGCTATGGCCTGGATGGGGGATGGCAGGTGAAGATGGTTCTGATGATTATAGCATTGTGTTGAACCTGGAAGAAGCTGTAAAACTCGGCCTTGAGAGAAGTCCCCGGATAAAGGCCAGAGAATTCGGGGTAATGAGCAGGGAGGCTGAGAGGAAGTCTGCAAGGGGTCAGTTTTTGCCAAGACTATCTGCTGGAGCCGGATATAACTGGGTCAGGAGCACTTATGCTTCCGGACCCACAGACTCTGAGTTTCTGGAACAGAATCAGCATTACTGGAATGTTCGTCTGGCTCAGACCCTGTTTGCGGGTATGACCATATTTAATACTTATCAGAAGGCCAAGATTGATAAAGAAATTAGTGAATTGGAAAAAGAAAGCACTGCAAGACAGTTAATTAGAGAGATACAGTATTATTTTCTTCACTATTTAAAGGCAGGTGAGGATGTAAACAGTCTGGAGTCCAGCATTGAGAGGTTGGAAGTAGGCATACAAGCAGCAAAGGCCTTTTATGAATCCAGGTTAGTGCCTTACGTTGATGTACTGCACGCTGAAGTGGAACTTGAAGAAACACTTCAAAATCTAAGTAGAGTAAGAAACGAGGTAAAGGTACATCAAACCCGGCTTAACTCTTTGCTGGGACTTGAACATGACCTTTTTGTAAAATACCAGGGAGATATTGCTGACATCGTTCCTGCTCCATTTACGGACTTGGATCTGGTTATTTCAGACGCTCTAATGAAGAGAACTGATCTGCAGTTTATCAAAAAGAATATCCTATCTGCTTCAAGAGAGAAACAAATTGCAAGGGGTAGAAAGCTGCCTACAGTTAATTTGGAGATGAGCTACTCTGAGCGAACCAGTGAATACCTGGAGAGTGGCAGGGATATGTTTGGTCAGCGTTATGACCGTGATCAGACTAACCATTACTGGAATACCGGCATTAATGTTCAATGGAATTTTTTCAGTGGTGGGCAGCAATATTATCGTGGACAGAGCATGGATTACGAGATCAAGCGCTTACAACAGACTTTGGCCGACACAGAGGCTTCAATCATCACTGAAACTAAAACAGCATATCTGAGGCTCGAAGAAGCCAGTAACAGATTTGCTTCAACCAGAAAATCCATAGCAGCTGCCAAGGAAAATTATTCCATGCAGGAACACAGGTTCAGGCAAAGGGTTGGAACTATACAGGATTTGCTTAACGCTCAAGTCCAACTGACAAGGGCTGAGGTTAATAGAAACCAGGCTTTACTTGATTATCAGCTTGCTTTGTCTGAATTGTATTTTGCCATGGGTGAGAGGAATTATGGGTTGGATTGAAGAAAAAAGATAGGCCCACGCAATGCACGGAAAGACACGGAAGGGAAGAGGTCAGAAGACAGAAGTCAGAGGTCAGAGAACAGAGGGCAGAGAAGAAATGCTGGGATTGAAGAAAAACAAGAGAAGATATGCCCACGCAATGCACGGAAAGACACGGAATGGAAGAGGTCAGAAGACAGAAGTCAGAGGTCAGAGAACAGAGGGCAGAGAAGAAATGCTGGGATTGAAGAAAAACAAGAGAAGATATGCCCACGGAATGCACGGAAAGACACGGAATGGAAGAATTAAATGCCGGGGCCTCTGATATCCTTTGCTCTTAAGCGTCTGAACTGTAAATGAATACAAATGAAAATCCTGCACATAGGCAAATATTTTCCGCCCTTTCATGGAGGTATGGAAAACTTTCTTGATGATCTGGTCAGGGAGCAGGTGAGGGTTGGAAATGAAGTGCTGGTGTTGTGCCACCAGCATAAGCGGGGCTGTCCCACAGAAACCTGTCAGTCAGGGTCAGGGGCACAAATTGTCAGGGTGGCCATTATGGGGGTGGCGGCATACGCGCCGGTTGCCCCGGGTTTTTACCAATCCTTACGCAAAGTGCTGACTGAGTTTAAGCCGGATGTTGTGCATGTACATATGCCAAATGTCTCGGCTTTCTGGCTCTTGTTCATCAAAAAAAGCTTCAAGCTGGTGATTCACTGGCATTCAGATGTGGTTTCGTCTGAAAATGAATGGAAACTCAGGACGTTATATCCTTTTTATTCCTTGCCTGAAACCAGGCTCCTGGCCAAAGCTGATGTAATTATTCCCACTTCAACTCCCTACCTTGAAACAAGCTTTCCTCTTAAACGTTTTAAAAAGAAATGCCGGGTTATTCCCCTTGGGATCAAGCGTAATAAGTTTGGCTCAGAAATGAATCATGCTGATTCAGGATCAGGCTGTGAGGGGGATGAGTATATTTTTAGTGTGGGCAGGTTTACTTATTACAAGGGTTTTAAGTATCTGATAAGAGCATGTAAAGATGGTTATCCGGGCAGGCTGGTCATTGCTGGAGATGGCCCGTTAAGGGCTGATATGCAAAGGCTTGTGCAAAGCTCAGGGCTGGGCAGCAGGGTGAGTCTGCCTGGCAGGCTGTCTCATTTTGAGCTGCAGCAATGCTTTAAGAAGTGCCGGGCCTTTTGCCTGCCTTCCATTGAAAGAACTGAGGCTTTTGGAGTGGTGCTGTTAGAGGCCATGTCTTTGGGCAAGCCTTTAATTACTACCAGGGTTGAGGGTTCAGGAATGAATGAAGTGAATGTCCATAATGAAACCGGGCTTGTGGTGGAGCCCGCTGATTCTGTGGGGCTGGCCAGGGCTATGAACTATATGCTTCAAAACAGGGCCAGGGCTGAAGAAATGGGAAGTAGAGGCAGGGCAAGGCTGCAGGAAAAGTTTTCTATTGAAAGGGTTGTCTGGGAGGTTGGGAAGGTTTATTGAAGAAAGAAAAGAGAAGACAGGCCCACGGAATACACGGAAGGGCACGGAATGAAAGAAGTCAGAGGTCAGAGAAGTCAGAGAAGTCAGAAGTCAGGGGGCAGGAGTCAGAGGTCAGAGGGCAGAAAGGAAATGCTGGCATACTGGGATTGAAGAAAGAAAAGAAAAGAGAAGACAGGCCCACGGAATACACGGAAGGGCACGGAAGAAAAAGAACCCAGAACACCCAACAGTTTCATGTGTACTTAAGAATTCCGATAATCAAGGCAGCCATGGTCAGGCTTGTGTCAAAGGACCAGATCATGAATCTGTCCATGCGTCTTGTCAATTGAGCGAAACGTTTGTCTACCTGTTCAAAGCGTTTGTCCATCTGATCAATGATATGCTGGATCATATGACGCTGGTGTTTGAGTTCTTCTTCAAGTCTGACAATCCTTTCACGCATTTCCATTTCATAAACAGCAATGGGCTTACCAAAGTGTTGTTCAGTAATCCACAAAGGGATCTGATCTTTGAGAAAAGAAAGCTGATCATTGGTAAATGGCATTTGAAACATAGATTATTTGATTTTGTTGAAGCTTGCAGCCTGTTCTTAATGCTGATATTTGATTATCTGCACTTATGGGCTTATCAGGGCTTGCCCGAACCTGCAGGAGCATGAGCCAGATATGGTTTTGCTATTGCTATTTATAGTTCAAAAACACTCGGATGACAAGTTGGAAATTGCAAAACACATAATCAACAACAGCCTCGCCATAATACCTGCTTACAATGAAGAAGATTCTGTGGGCAAGGTTGTCCAGGGGGTCAGGTCCTATGGCCTGGATGTGGCAGTTGTAAATGATCAGAGTGCTGACTTGACTGAAGCAGAGGCAAAATCAGCTGGGGCTGTAGTTTTAAATCTGCCTGTCAGGCTGGGTGCATGGGGAGCCATTCAGACAGGGTTGAGATACGCTATTCGAAGGGGCTATAAGTACGCTCTTACCATCGATGCTGACGGGCAGCACCTTCCTCAAAGCATCCCGTATCTGCTTGCAGAAAATATAATTGATGATTATGATGTTATAATCGGCTCTTGTCCTGAAAGGGTAAGCAGGCTCAGGAAAATAGCCTGGACCTGGTTTAGAAATATTAGCCGCGCTGAATTTGACGACCTGACTTCCGGGCTCAGGGTTTACAACAGGTGGTCCATGAGGCTGATGCTGGACAAAAGGGCGTACTTATTTGATTATCAGGATATGGGCGCATTGCTTATGATGAAGAAACATGGACTGAAAATTACAGAAGTGCCCGTGGAAATGTCTGTGAGGCTGAAGGGTCATTCCAGAGTTTTTAATAACTGGTTAAAGGTTTGTAAATATATGCTGGTTACGTCTTCCCTGTCGGCAAGCAAGTTCAGGCAGAAGTGCAGGAAGAGGTAGACAATAGACTGTAAAGATGGCTTAGCCCACAACCCAAAATATATATTTTAATCATAGAGATCTGAACTAATAACGGAGCAAGCTTAACATGCTTCCAGTTTATAATTATTTTACAGCTATCTTAGGCATACTTACTGCAGGATTGATCATTTATCTTATTCGCAGGGATTCCTTATCTTCAAATTATGTAGTATGGTGGTTTGGAGTTGCCGCGGGTCTGATTTTTGTGGGTTTTTTTCCCAAGATAGTCAATTTTTTCGGAAAGCTCCTGGGTGTTGGCTATCCTCCGGTAATCCTTATTGCTGTTAGCTGGTGTCTGGTGCTAATTAAGCTGTTGTTTATGGATATTGATCGTTCGAGACAGGAGAGGCGGATCAGGATACTGGCTCAAAAGCTTGCGCTTTACGAGCAGCAGGCGCAGAGTGGTCAAATAAAACCAGGTAAGGATGAAAAATGACTGAAACGTTGGCTGTGCCCACAACCCAACTTAAACAAGGATCGTTCAGTTGTACCCATAACTGGACTTTTTTAAAGGCTGAAGGCTGAAGGCTGAAGGTTGAAGGTTGAAGGCTGAAGGCTGAAGGCTGAAGGCTGAAGGTTGAAGGTTGAAGAATGAAGAATGAAGGCTGAAGAGTTCGGACTTTGGACATGGGAGCATTATGCGTTTCTGAAAAGCCAACAGGGGACAGTTTCCTAACAATTAACCAATAACAATTAACAATCAACTGATAACATCTACTTCTCAAGTAACAAATGGAATTTGAATATAAAGCATCAACTGCTGAAGGTAAAATCAGTCACGGCAAGATATTTGCTGAAGACGAAAAGCGAGCTGTATCTAAAGTTCACGCCATGGGGCTTATTCCCCTGTCTGTTCATCTTCCAGGAGCAATAGAGAAGCCACGAAAGACTCTTAGACTCCGCGCCCCTTCATCTGGATCAGACATGAAAAAGGCCTTTTCCAGTCTGGCAGCACTCAAGCTCAGCCTTGGAAGAAAAGTTAAAAACAAAGACCTCATCATGTTCTCAGAGCATCTGGCCACCATGCTCAAGGCTGGAATCACCCTTAATAAATGCCTGACTATTCTGGCGGACCTTACCGAAAATAAAGCTTTTGCCAAGGTTATTCAGGATGTCCACAATCAGATCAGAGAAGGCAGTACCCTGCATCAGGCTTTGGAAAAGTATCCTGCGGTATTTCCTGGAGTGTTTGTAAACATGGTCAGGGCCGGTGAATCCGGAGGTGTTCTGGAAGTTGTGCTGCAGAGGGTGTCAGAGTTTCTTACTGAGATTCAGGAATTAAAAGACTATCTCATATCTTCCATGATTTACCCTGCCATACTTGGGTTTACAGCCATAGGCTCCATACTGATCATGCTTATTATTGTTGTGCCACGTTTTGC
This sequence comes from Desulfonatronovibrio magnus, assembly GCF_000934755.1. Lineage (NCBI taxonomy): Bacteria > Pseudomonadati > Thermodesulfobacteriota > Desulfovibrionia > Desulfovibrionales > Desulfonatronovibrionaceae > Desulfonatronovibrio > Desulfonatronovibrio magnus. The sequence goes on along the minus strand of NZ_JYNP01000096.1, from coordinate 768 downwards.
AGAAATCTTTACAGACATGGGTATAGATCTGCCCATGGCCACTCAGATTATGCTGGTGGCAGGAAACTTTCTGCAAGCCTGGTGGTGGGCACTTTTCATTGCTGTGTTGAGTCTTGTCGCTATGTTTAAATACTTTGTGGCAACCCCTGGAGGCAGAGACTGGTGGGATCGCTTCAAGCTGGGTCTGCCATTGATAGGGCCTATCCTGCTGAAGGTTGAAATTGCGAGATTTTCCAAAACTCTTGGAACACTGCTTAACAGCGGAGTATCCATTCTCGCGGCAATGAATATTGTCAAAGGGGTGGTGGTTAACAATTCATTGAAATTGATGCTGGATCAGGTTTATGATGATCTTAAGCAGGGCAGGATGCTTTCATCTTCTCTGGAGCGTCACCGGGTTTTTCCTTCACTTGCTGTGAACATGCTGGGTGTTGGTGAGGAATCAGGCAATATGCCTGAGATGCTGGAAAAAGTGGGTGATATGTATGACAAAGATCTGAAAGCAGCTATAAAATCTTTTACAGCCCTTTTTGAACCTATGGTAATACTGGTCATGGGACTGGTGATTGGAGCAATGGTTGTTTCCATGTTATTGGCAATTTTCAGCTTGAATGAGCTGGGGATATGAGGGAAGAGAAAGTATTGTATAGAAGAAATGCTGGGATCCTGGAATGCTGGAATTGAAGAAAGAAAAGAGAAGAATTGCCCACGGAATACACGGAAAGACACGGAATGAAAGAAGTCAGAAGTCAGAAGTCTGAAGTCAGA
>NZ_JYNP01000095.1 GCF_000934755.1 Desulfonatronovibrio magnus | reverse complement strand
GCCACCCCGATGAAACTCAGTGAAATCCGCTGCGCTAAGACCTTGTCCCCCAATGAAATCCAGCACAGCTGGACTGCCATGGGCAGTATTTCATGGGGTAAACATTTCACAAGGCAAGCAACGCGAAGCGTTCCTGGGTAGCAGGGTTTCATCGGGGCTGGGACCCGATACCGCGCCAACATTTCTGATCCAATACCGCGGGAGCGGATAAATTGTAAATCAAGACTTCAAATTGTCCAAATATTTTTCTGGACAGCTTGGATGACACATAAAACAGGGGGCGTCCAGGGCCAAGACATAATTTTTCCCATAGGCTGGTTCATCACGAGGTGTTGATGAGATGGACAGCCAATGCCTGAGCAGGAGGGAGTCAACGACAAAACGTTTAGCTTTCATCAGCGAGGAGTCGTTAAGGACTTCTTCGGTTAAGCCTTTGGCCTTTGCTTCGAGTCTCATGGTGTCCATGGTCGCCTGCAACTGCTTCCACGCCGTGCCTCGGAGGCGCTGGAGCTGCTCCTCAGACATCAGGACGCCTGCTGACCTTCCTCTCTTGGTGACCCGGACAGGCCCGCCCTGGGCTCAGTCCAGAAACTGACCAAACTGGTTTTTGACTTCTTTTGCTGTTACTTGTTTCATGTAGATATAATGGCTACTTTAGCCAAGAGAGTAAGATATAAGAAATGCTGTCCACTTTCCCGTGAAATATGTACTTGAACCGGATAACTTTGCTGGCCTTCGGCATTTCGGGATAAAATGAAGGATTTTGAGATGGATGTGTAGTAGACTGTGTGTAAAATGAGATGTTTTTCCAATTTCGTTTAGGATGCAAATAGATCTGCATGAGTTCCGGTTCTGGCTAAGAGCAATTCATCATTTTGTTGCAAGTAAATGAGAATCCAGTCCGGCTCGATGTGAGCGTCCCAGAATGGGAGCCAGTTGCCTTTGAGAGGATGGGCTTGGTACATGTCCGGCAAGGGCACATCGTTGATTAATAGAGTCAGTAACGTTTTCAATTTCTCCATGTCCTTGCCGCGTTTTTTCATTCTCTTTACATCTTTCCGGAATCTTGACGACTCAACGGTTGTGGGCATAGGCTATATATCCAAGTTTTCGAACAATTTCTCAGCAGAATTGAAACGCTCCCCTTTACCTTTTCCCAGTTCAGATATCGCCTCAAGCGTTTCACTGTTTGGCTTCATGAAGTGACCTGGAAGAGTATTCATAAGTTTCGCAAGCTTTAATGCATGTTTATAGGGAATGTTGCGTTTATCTCTCTCAAACTCTGAAATATGACTTTGAGGAATTCCAAGATCTTTTGCAACCTCGTTCTGGGTAAGGCAGGCGCGACGGCGCAACGCTTTGAGCATGTTCCCGCCACGCTCCACATTGGGCATGGGATCGCAAAAAGAATCAAGATGTATGCCACGCGAAACCTGTCCACCGAGCTTATTAACAAGAGCTGTCAGCAACTCCAGGTTATCAACTGGGATAGAAACTTGAGTGTGGGCCATTTTTTGTGCTTGCATAATTATTTCCTCTCATTTCAATGAAGTATAAAATATCTCATTTTATACCATTGTCAAGGTGAAACTGAATATTAAAAACAATGATGGAGTAAAAAATAAAAAATGCTGGCCAGTGAAATTAGCCCTGAAATCAGCCAATTGAAATAAGAAACCAAGTGAATTCAAAACAATTTACCGGGCAAGAATTGAACCGGATAACTTTGCTGGCCTTCGGCATTTAACGGGTAAAAAGGCTGGGATGAGATCCCCATGTGTGTTTAAAAATGCCCCCTCTACCGCCCACAAACATAAAGGCACATATAGTGCATAATATGCTTCATGGAAAAAATTGATTGCGTCATAAACGTCTGCCAGAAGCCCTTTCAGACCGCCCTTACCTTGTACAGTCTATTGAAACATTCTGCACAGCATATAGACAAAATTTATTTCATTGAAGAGAATGTTCAGCGCGCCGGGTACGTGCCTGTGGACCACAGTCTGGTCCTGTCAGAGCTTAAAGAAAGAATCGTTTATTTCCAGCCAAAGCATTTTCTTTATAGGTCCACTGCAAATAAGGACTTACTCAAAGACAGGGACTACCGCTATTCCATCCGATACCAGTATGGCTGGGAAAAGTCTGACAAAAAATTCATTTTCCTTACTCACAACGACTGCTACTACAAAGGCGACGTAATAGGCCTGCTGCTTGAATCTATAGGAAATAATATCGCGGCAGGTGAAATTGGCCAATGCTGGAACTGCCCTGCTCGTCAACTAAACAAGTGCGAACCTGATAATTACCAGGATTATAAACCAAGCCTGGCTGAACTAAAGCAAATATATGCTGCCAGAGGAATAAAAAAACGGCCCTATCACAAACCAAGATTCGGGCATGAGTTCAGAATCAATTCCTGGCCATTACCAGAATGCAGACTCAATGAGTGGGCCGCATTAATTAACCTGAAGAAAGCCAGGAAAATAACTGCGCCTTTTGGCAGGGCTTTTCCTTTTGGAGCATATAGACTTGCCGGGGAAAACATACTTGATATCGGTGTTGGCTGGTTTCGAGATATTTCACAGATGGGTTTTAGCTGTAAAAATGTTGATTTTAGAGACAATTTTCAACACTTTAAGGGACATAAAGCATTGGACAAAGAAGATATATATACTCTGAAAGAAGAGAATGCATTGAAATTTCTGAGTAAAGAATTCAATATTATAGTTCATAGCGCTCTACATTCATAACTTTATGCATAATCCACAACATAATAAGAATATCCTTTTTGTATGTCATGACTTTCTGCATACCCCACAATCCTGCAATGCACGATTTATTGAAAAACTTGCATCAAAGATAAATAGAAAGCCCGGATTTAGGGTCGATATCCTTTGCCTGCCTTCAAGCTCAACAAGTAGAAAGCTATCCAGGGAAAAACCTGCATCTGAACTGCAAACATTTATAATTAACAGCAAACCTAGATTATTCACTTTTGATGCTGTACGTTCTAAATATGCCGAACATAAAATTGAAAAAATTTTAATCCAAAACAGATACGACATCCTGCATGTTTTTACCGTAGGAGAATTAACTGCTGCCCCTGTTGAATTAGCCCAAAATTACGGACTAAAAGTTTTTCTCACTCTTTGCGATTTCTGGTTTCTGTGTGAAGAAAATTGTGATTTGGCTTCTGATGATCCAGACTGTAAAGGTCCGGAAAATAATGAAAAGTGCGTTCAATGTTTTTTAAATAAGTACATACCTGATCACAAGAAAAATCACCTCCTGTTTCCAGTCAGGGATCACAAAAAAAGTCGAGCCAGCTATCTGAAAAAAATATTTAAAATAGCAGACAACATTGATTCATTATCATCAGGAGTAAAAAAATTACATGAAAAATTTGGATTTAAAAATCTCAATATTTTATCAGACAGCTTTAAGTACGATATAGACAGAATTGCTGAACATTATATTCAGAAATACAATAGTGTCTCACCCTCAAAAAATAATAACAAAACAAACCCTCAGAACAAAAAAAGAATCCTTTTTTACTGTTTTGACAAAATGCATATCCCTGTTCTTGATCCCATATATACAAAGATGAAAACCAAACATCCTGAGTATATGTACGGATTTGCAGCAATGCCCAGAAACAAACATTTTACTGCAGGCTTTGAAGAAGGCGATCTGAGACTTTTAAAGGCTTTTAAGGAATATGTTACTTTTTACCCCCAGGAATTTTTCCCAGACGTGACCATCCTTCCCGACTCTTATTACCCACACGGATGTGGCAAAATGGTTCATGTAGGACACGGCGTGCTCAGCAAGGGTATATATTATACTGACACCATCAAGGCTAAACAGGAAGAAAAAGCAGACATGGTATGTGTACCCGGTGCATATCACCAGCAAATGCTTGAAAGCATAATAGGTAGTCCTGTAATGGCTACAGGAATGCCTAAACTCGACAATCTTTTTAACGGCAAAATCAATAAGAAAACAGTGTGCAGGCATTACAATCTACCTGAAAGTTACACATATATATTATACGCGCCTACCTATAACCAGGAACTAACATCTCTTGATTATCTACTGGAAAAAATTGACCAGATTTTAATGACCGATCAGATGATGCTGCTTATAAAACTGCACTCCAGATGCAAGCCAAGACACAGATTAATGGCTCAAAAACTGGTGAACAAAGACCCTCGTATAGTATATATATCGGGACAAGATATTACAGAATTCCTGGCCTTAGCAGATGTAATGATTTCTGATGTTTCTTCGGCAATGATGGAGTTTGCAGCTTTGGATAAGCCTCTGGTTCTATTCAACAATCCGACCTGGGAGGATTACGAACACTTTAATCCCAATGATATAGATTTTGCCTGGAGGGACATAGGCTTGCAGATAACAGGCTCTGACCAGTTAAAAGATGCTGTTCAGGAATGTTTGCAATACCCTGAAAAACTTTCTCGGATCAGGACCAAGTATACGGACCAGCTCTTTGCTAACAAATACAATGGAGATGCCTCGGGCAATATTGCCAGACTTGTGAGCGGACTTGCTGAATCATAGGGGGGGGTACAGAGAATTATTTTGAGCAGCTTGATGACAATTTATACCGCATTCAGGCAACTTCTTTATATGGACGCGTCATATCTCCCTGTCCTGCCAGTAAGCCTTCAATGGATATATCTTCATTCAACTTATCCCAATGTATGCCTTTTGCTGTTAATTCGTAATCTCTAAGATGCTCAGGGGAGGCATTAAGTAGACGCGGGAACCAGGCCAAAGGTACACCTAACGTACGGCCGTCATTCAGCTCAACCCTCAAGTAGTCTTTTATCAATGGTTACAGACTTAGGCGAAATATTCATGCCAAGCATCCACTTCTCCAAAGAATAAGGTTGCTATGTAATTATTAAAATTTAGCTTGCCTATTGCAAACAGTCAACCGAAACCACGCAACAATTATTTTTACCATTTAAGACATGATTGAATTCCCCAAAAAATACCTGTAGCCTCATCATAGTTTTAACCAACCCTCTCATGGCACTCTTATTGCTACCATCCTGTAAAAAACCAAAAGATTGGAGTAATGCCATGAAAGCAGTAATTCTTGCCGCAGGAGTAGGCAGTCGATTAGGCCGTCCATTTCCTAAGTGTCTGACCCAAATGCCCGGCGGAGAACCTATTCTGGGCAGGCAGATCAGGATATTCACGGAGCTCGGTATTTCCGAGATAATTGTGGTGGTAGGTTTCAAAAAAACCCTTATCATGGAGCAATACCCGGAAGCTCTCTACAAATACAACCCCTTTTACTACATTACCAACACATCAAAAAGCCTTTTATGCGCCTTGGAAAGTGTTCAAGAGGATGTTATCTGGGTTAATGGAGATGTGGTTTTTGACTCTCAGGTGGTCAGCAATGTCGTTGAACATCCTTACAATACTGTGGCAGTGGACCGCAAGAAATGCGGCGCTGAAGAAGTTAAATATACAGAAGATACGAATGGTTATATTGCCAAAATCTCCAAAGAGGTCAGTAAGCCTCTTGGTGAAGCCGTTGGGGTGAACAAGATTCAAAAAAATGACATACAGACATTTATCCAGACTCTTAAATATTGTCGTGATGATGATTATTTTGAAAAAGGTATGGAGCTGGCCTTGGAAAAGGGAGTAAAATTCAAGGCCCTGGATATTTCCAGCCACAGGTGCATTGAGGTTGATTTTGAGGAAGACCTGATACAGGCCAAAAATATGTTTACTCAAAGCGGCGACGGGGCTGAGACCATATTAACCTTGCGTAAAAAAAACATTAATATTTCTCAAAACGGTCTTCCACTGGAGCTTATAGAGGCCAAAAACATAAAAAGAGCCTGCTCCTGACAGCCTGATGGATATGAGTCAGACACGAATACTTTTTTTTGTCGAAAGAAATCTGCACCTACCATATCTTGAGCCGGTACATGATTATTTCCAGGCAAATTATCCAAATCTCAATCTTGCCTTCAGTGCTCCACCTTATCGCGCTTCCACCAGGAATTTGCCTGGGTGCGGTCTGGATACATCCACCATAGAAAGACTTTCTAAAAAATCATTTTTTTTAGATGACCCTGCAGAATTTTCTCCTGATGCAACTCTGGTCTCGGACATCAATGCTGCCATGTATTTACGAGGCTGCGGTCGGATTATTAATGTGGGTCATGGAATGATAAGCAAGGGGTGTTTTTATACATTTAGACCAATTGTTCGTAGAGAAAATCTGGCTGATCTAATCTGTGTGCCTGGTCCCATTCATAAAAAAAGATTAAGAAAAAATGTGTTCATCCCCATTGAAACCACCGGTTTTATTAAATCCGACAAACTCTTCGGGCCAAACGCCCTGCATAGAAACCAGTTCTGTCAGGAATATAATATTGCCCCCCAAAAAAAACTCATCCTTTTTGCACCTACCTATAATCCGGAATTATCTGCTATCCCTGTAATCCAGGAAAGGATCTTTGAATTAGCAGGAAATGATAACCATTTGATTATCAAGCTGCACGGCATGACAGATGAAAATTGGACTAACTACTATAGGACAGAGGCGGATCAACACCCCTGCAGCACATTCATTGAAGACCAGGATTTGACCCCGTGTCTTAAGGCCTCTGATCTTCTCATAAGTGATGTGTCTTCTGCCTTTGTTGAATTTATGCTTTTAGACAAGCCCATTGTACTGGTAGACAATCCCTTTAGAAAAAATTTCATTCACTATGACCCTGAAGATATCGAATACGAGGCAAGAAAAGCCTGCGTTGTAGTTAAGGACTTTCAGTCCCTGAAAAATTCGATCCACAAAGAATTGAAAAATCCTGACAGACTTTCAGAGTTAAGAAAAAAATTCAGCAGGGATCTTTGCTATGGGCGAGATGGGAATTCAGTAAAAAGAACTGCTCAGGCTGTGTTGAAAAGTCTGCAATCCCCTTTTCCGGTAAAATTTTCCGTACTGGTACTCTGGGATCATATGCCAGATAAAAAAGAACTGCTGCTGTTCTGGGAGAATTTCAGCGCATCTACCCAGGGATTTGACTTAGAAGTAATTATGGCCGGACCAAAGCCTGAAATTCCATCCCTCACAAGACTGGCTGCCAAATGGATTGAATGCGAGCATCCTGACGCTAAAGTGTTTAACAGTGCCGTTGATGAAGCAGAACATGAGCATGTTGCTGTGATCAAGCCGAACATAGCCTTTCCTCCTGGCTGGCTGAAATTTTTATATAACCATTTCAACTGGAACAATAAGGTTGGAATCGTACAGGCAATGCATCCACAAAATGGATACCAGGCTGTCATGGATAAATTTTTTGCTGAAAAAAAACACCTGCCCTATCCTGAAACATCATTAATGCTTAATCGATTGCTTATAGGCTCCAGCATTTTAAACAAAAAATTTGATTCTCCCTGCTTAATGTTCAGCAAAAAAAACTTTAGCTCAGCAAATTCATCGATAGAAGAAAATTCATCCATCAAGGTTTATCTGGAAAATTTATCTGAAATACAGAGAAAATCAGGCATGGTTCAACTGCTGGCCCTTGATGTCTTTGTTTATCCTTTTAGTGCGGAAATAAATTCTCCAAGATATCACATCAAAAAAAATCTGGGAGTCCATAAAAAAAAATCAACAAGCATAATTATACCTGTATTTAACAATCTGCAACTTACACAACAATGCATTAATTCAATTATTGAACATACAGACCTACAATCTCATGAAATTATTGTAATTGATAATGCTTCCACGGATGGTTCATCTTCATATCTTAAGGAACTTCATATACAGGGCCAAATAACGCTTATTAGCAACAAAACAAACAAAGGCTTTGCCAAAGCCTGTAATCAGGGGGCAAAAGCTTCTAAAAAAGAATTAATGCTATTTCTTAACAACGACACAATTGTTACCCAAAACTGGCTGAGCAACCTTTATAGATGCCTGTTAAAAAACCCTAACTGTGCTGCAGTAAGCCCCAAATTGCTATATCAAGACAACACTGTACAGCATGCAGGTATTGTCTTTACCTCCCAAAAAACCATTTGGCATATTTATAATGGACTTCACTCCATTCATCCTGCTGTTAACAAAGAAAGAACGTTTCAAGCTATCAGCGCCGCATGTATGCTGACACCTAAAGATATTTTTCTGAATATGGGTATGTTTGATGAACGCTTTTTAAATGGATTTGAAGATGTAGACCTTTGTCTGAAGTATGTTCAGGCTGGTTATCTTTGCTATTACTGTCCGAAATCTGTAGTTTATCACTTTGAAAGCAAAACACCAGGCAGATTTAACAACATGAAACACAACCAAGACCTTTTACTGAAATTATGGTCAGGAAAAATATCATCTGATGAACACCTTTACTATAATCAGGATAAAATCAGACCTGATTATCATAAATTGGAAACAGGTGAAGAAGACTTTATAATGCATGACAGCAACGAAAACACTTTTTGGTTAAGAGCCAGAGACCTGCAGAAAAAAGGTGACACCAAAAATGCTGTAAAAATGTATAAACTGGCTTTACAATTTAACCCCTTTGACTCCAGAAATTTTCTTATCATGGATGAATTGTCTGAACTATACATAAACATGCAAAAAATTGACATGGCAAAGAAATGCCTTTTAGATCTGGTGAAAGTAGCCCCTACTCCGGATAGAATACATAAACTCTCTTTGCTGCAACAAAATATCAAATAAAAACGGTAATAAAATGAGCTTATCTTCTTGCCTGCACCATGAATGTGATGTGCTTTTTTATGCTGAGCGTAGCCTGCACCTGCCTTATCTTGAGCCCATTCACGATTATCTTAAAAAAAACTATCCCCATCTTGATCTTTTATTTGCAGCGCCTACCTACATAGCAACAAGTATGGATGAAGCGGGTGTAGGTCTAAGTGAATATGAGATACAAAGAATCAGCAAAAAAGGAAACTTTTGTCCTGATTCATCAAAAATTCAGGCCAGAATTGCAGTTGTTGCGGACGTTTGCCATTTGAGAATACCGCACATCAGTAGAGTAATAAATGTAGGGCATGGTCTTATATGTAAAGGTCTTTACTACTGCAGAAGCAATATAATCAGAAGAGAAAATCTGTCTGAGATGATGTGCGTCCCTGGACCATGGCACAAAAAAAGACTTAAAGATAATGTTTTCATACCCATTGAAGTAACAGGATTTATCAAGTCCGATCTCCTTTTTGGACCTGACTCATCAAATAGAGAAAAATTTTGTACTAAATACAACATTAATCCTGACAAAAAAATACTTTTATACGCCCCAACCTATAATAAAGAACTTTCATCTATTCCATCAATAAAAGATAATATTGTTAAACTTGTAAACAAAGATACAAATTTAATAATTAAACTGCATCACATGACTCCACCAGAATGGAAGGAAATGTATAAAAAAATTGCTGGAAATAATGATAACATATTATACTTAAAAGATAATGAGTATAGCTCCATGATGCATGCTGCAGATGTTATGGTCAGCGATGTGTCTTCAATCTTTGTAGAGTTCATGCTGCTTGATAAGCCGGTTGTTCTCTTTAACAACCCTGAACTTATCAACTTTCCTGACTACAATCCCAACAACATCGAATACAAAATCCGCGACGCGGTTCAAGAGGCAGATACATTTCCTCAGCTGCAGCAGGAAATTGAGAAGGCTCTGGAAAATTCCCAAATGCTAAGTGCACAGCGCAGGCATTATATTGAAGAACTTGATTATGGTCAGGATGGGCAAAGTGCCGGAAGAGCTGGAGAAGCAATCTATTCGCGGCTTGATCAAAAAAATTATATTTCAAGACAGAAAAACAGTTATTCGATTTTCCTGCTACTTGACGAGGAAGACGATAACAAGGTTGTGCAGGAAACACTTAGACAAATTGCTGACAAGTCATCCCAGCATTCCATAGAAATTTTTCCTGTATGCAATAGTGAATCAGTAAAGTTTTCCTGGCAAGAACAAAAAATTCCAATTATGGCAGTTGAGAATGAAACACTAAAGCTCAACAGAGCATTGTCGCTGGCAAGGGGAAACATGGGGGTTATCCTGAAACCTGGCTGGTACTTATCTGATAACTGGCTTAAATGGTTGAATAATCATTTTTTGTGGAACCAAGGAACAGGCATGGTCAAAGCTGCACAGGACATCAACCTGGTACGCTCTGCATTTGATAACGTACTTTCCGATGCCAGGCCTCCAGTGCTTTGCAAGTCCATGTCCGCAGCCCTTTTAAACCTGTGCATAGGAAGGGCATCTGTGAATGACAGACTTACTTCATCCTGCGCAATGATTCCCTTACCGGTTTTAAAGGCATGTACTGAGGCTGTCCCTGAAATTTTCAATGGAGACATCCTCCAGAACCTGGATATGCTTGTAACTAATATGGGGCTGATGAGTCTGACGGCTTTAGACACTTTGATTTATCCCATGGATCAACAGTTTTTTATCTGGGATAAACAGGCCTTGATGGATGCAGTTGCCATGCTCAAAAAAGAAGGATTAATGGATGAGGCTGTTAAACTTATGCAGAAAAATCATCAGCTTTTCAGCTGATAATCTGAGATTTTTTTCCTTGTTCAACAAGCTGTCTCTGCCTTAAGTTGATACCTTCAGAATTGACCTCCCTGCCTGTCCCCTGATGCGTTCATCTTCCTTCGTTTTTCTTTGATGATTTCGATTAAATCAAGCATGGCTCCACCTCCAAAGTGGTAACAGGCGCAAAGTTTGCCTGGGGGCACGCCCTGGACTTTGTCCGGGCCCAGTGGCTTATGCTCCAGCAGGATGAGCCTGAAGACCTGGTCATAGCCACAGGTATTCAGCACAGTGTCAGGCAGTTATGCATCAAGTCTTTTGCTTTTATTGGAATTGATCTGGAATGGCAGGGCAAAGGTATTGATGAAGTCGGCATTATCAGGCATGTTAAACCCACGCCTGTGCTTGAAAAGTATCTGAAAAAACTGAGCATCAACCTGCCCTCCCCTGGCACCAGAGTCATCAGCATTGACCCTGGATACTTCAGGCCCACTGAAGTGGATACCTTGCTTGGGGATGCCTCCAGGGCCAGGGAAAAACTTGGCTGGGAGCCGGAAATTACTTTTGACCAGATGATCTCGGAAATGATGAACAGGGACGTGCTGGAAGCAGCCAGGGAAACTCTTTGCGCCCAGAATGGCTTTGTCAGGCCGGAAAGCTGTGAGTCCATGATGTGAAAAAGCATAAGCAAAGAGTTAGTGGCAACAGACTGGAAGAAATATAAGCAAGAATTTATTGGCCACAGACAAGAAAGACAGACTTGAAAGGCAGACGGGGATAACTTTCTGTGGCGGACTTCTCCACAGGAAAAATTGCCTCGCCAAAGGCGATGACATTTTTTTCTACCGGCAAGTCGCCGGGGGAAATTTTTTTAGTCTCCCTTCATTGTCTGGCTTATCGTCTAGCGGATCGGGTGGCTAAAAAAAGAAAAGAATTATGGCATGAAGCTGAGAAAAGTACATCTCTGAATTTTTCAGATTCATCCCGATGGAGGAAGGTATGAATGAAATACGATTGATGACAGACAAACCTGACAAAGCAGCGGAAATACTAAATGATGTACTGGCCCTTGAGAAGGCAAGATTGCAGTATAGCCTTGAACTGTCTCAGAAACGCTTGAAATATTTTGAAGAGAAGTACGGTATTGACAGTGAGCGGTTCATGATCGAAGGGGCTGCTGAAGATCTTGAGGAACATGATATGGAGTATGTGGAGTGGGCTGGAGAATATAAACTGGCCACTTCGATGATCAACAGGATTGATGTCATAACCGGAATCAGACATGAGCCTTCATGAATATTTACAAGCATTTCGGGAAGCCATCGATAGAATTGACCGTTATGGATATGCGGACTCCATCAGTTTTCATCAAGAGTTAAGAGCAGGAAAGCAGGCGCTGCTGAAAGTGACCGTCATCCTGGTCGATGGAAGCTCTCTTCATATCAAAGAATATATCGATGCAATGTACGGCATTGAGGTGGTCAGCTATGGATATCAATACCAGGACATAAATGGCAGCCTGCACTTCCGATATGACAATGCCCGTCATAAGCCAGAACTGCATTTTAAAGAACATAAGCATTTGCCAGGCCACCAGATCATTGAAGCACCACCTTCGGATATTTCAGAACTTGTAGATGAAGTTATCAGTTTCTTGTGAACGTTAACAAAAGGAAAAAAGTATTGGCCACCCCCGATGAAACCCTG
>NZ_JYNP01000094.1 GCF_000934755.1 Desulfonatronovibrio magnus | reverse complement strand
ATCAAGGTGCAATTTTTTACTGACGACATCTTAAATTCTTTGATACGGTTCTTCCAGATTACGAGGGGGAAGGACCTTGCCAGACAAAAAATACTATATACGAGGCCGTCATATAGGCGATGATGACCTGGATATGATCCGGGCTGTCATTGCCGATCATTGGGACAAAGGCCGATCCGCCATCTCAAGAATCCTTTGTCAGAAATGGGATTGGCGGCAGGCTAACGGTCTTTTAAAGGAACGCGGCTGCCGGGTCCTGCTTCTCACGCTTGAAAAGAAAGAAGAAATCAAGCTGCCTCCCCGGATGTGGGAGAGCTTCAGGTTTCCCAAGCGGGCCGACCGCCGGGAATATGCACACGATACCACTCCACTATGTGGCACGGTCTCCGATTTTGGCTCATTGACAATCAAAATGGTACGTTCAACTCCGGATGAAGGGTTATGGGATTATCTCATCGACAGATATCATTACCTGGGCAACCCCTGGATTGTCGGTTCATATCTCAAACACATCGCCTGTCTGAACGAAAGGCCGGTGGCTTGCCTGGGCTGGGGATCAGCTGCCTGGAAAGTGGCCTGTCGAGACGCCTTTATCGGCTGGGACAGTGCCACTCGGGAGGCCAATATCCACAAGGTGGTCAATAACGTTCGCTTTCTGATTTTTCCCTGGGTACGGATCAAAAATCTTGCCTCCAAGCTGCTGGCCGCCAACATTAGAACCCTGGCTGACGATTGGCAAAGTTATTACCGGCAAACGGTCACCTTGCTTGAGACCTTCATCGAAAAGGATCGGTTTGCAGGCATTTGCTACAAAGCTGCCAACTGGCAATATGTCGGCCTTACTCAAGGCCGCGGCAGAAACGATATCCGCAACGAGCACTCCAAGCCGGTGAAGGCTGTTTACCTGTATCCTTTACAGAAGAATTACCGGGAGGTGCTTCATGGTTGACAAACAGCTCCTTCCGGATGGCTTGGAAATCTCCATTGATGACTGGCAAAAGACTCCGCCTTCCGTCATCAGGCTGATCCTGCATCTTACCAAGAGGATCGAAAAACTAGAGGCCAGGCTGGGCCAGGATTCTTCCAATTCCAACAAGCCGCCTTCCTCGGACTCGCCATACAAGAAAAAGCCTGCCGAGAAAAAAAAGAAGAAGCGACAGCCCCGAAAAGGATACCGGCAAGAGCTTCTGGAGCCGACGGAAGTCAAACCTGTTCATCCAGAGAGTTGCACGTGCGGCTGCACCGAGTTCGATGATCAGAAGCCGTACTATACTCACCAGCATATTGAGTTGCCGGAAATCGTCATGCAGGTGATGCATTTCGTGCTCTACTCCGGGCGTTGCCTAAACTGCGGAAAAACCAGCAAGGGTTGCGTCCCAGGGCAATATCAAACCGGTTACGGTCCCAGACTTTCAGCCTTGATTGCCGAGATTGGAGGCATTGACGGCAACAGCCGGGAAACGATTCAAACATTTCTGGCCTCGGTGCTTAAAACTCCCATCAGCCAGGGTGCGATCCAGAAAGTCATTGACCGGGCATCACAGGCTATTGAGCCACACTATGAGGCGATAAAAGAGACAGCCCGGGTCGCAGATATCAACCATCTTGATGAAACGCCCTGGTATAACGGCAGAGAACTGAACTGGTTGTGGGTCATGGCCAATACGACTGTAGCCTTCTTTATGATCCACACCAACCGCTCCAAGGAGGCATTTGAAGCCCTGATCGGCGCGTGGACCGGTATCCTGGTCAGCGACAATTACGGGGTTTATCAAAAATGGGCCAATATGAGGCAAAATTGCCTGGCACACCTCATTCGCCGGGCCAAAGGCCTTGCAGAGCGCAGCGACCCCGAGCTACACCGCTGTGGCAGCTGGGCCCGCAAGGAACTCAAGCTTTTATGCAGTTGGGGCAAAGACTTTCCCACCGTAGGCGAATGGAGATCCTTTTATGCCCGGCTCTGCAGACTGATTGCGCTCTACCGCGAAAGCAAGAGCGAAGCAGGGACTTTTGTCCGCAGCCTCGAGAAGCATATGGATTCGCTGTTCACCTTTCTGCACGAAGAAGGAGTAGAGCCGACCAACAACTTTGCTGAACGGATTATCCGCTTTGCAGTGCTCTGGCGCAAGCGAAGCCAGGGAACCAATAGCGAGAAAGGCTGCCGCTGGGTGGAGCGGATCTTATCGCTGCGGCAAACATGCCGACTGCAGGGCAAGTCCACGTTCGAAACCCTGGTGGATGCATTCAACTGTTATTTCAAAGATCAAAAACCAGACCTGGCCTGGATTAAACAGGAACACAGGTAGTAACCCTGTGAGGGCTTACCATCAATTTAGTGAATACAGACCTTAAAGTAGCTGATGGATCTAATGCAACAGCTGTTGCTAACTTCCTGAAGGAGCAAGAAATCTCCATTGATGACGCAGATGCTGATAAAAGCTTCTTATTCACAGTCACAGGTACCTCAAACTCTTATGTCTGGGCATATCTTGGATCAGCAACCGGCGTGGGAAATGGTGACTCAGTAGTAGATGCCAACGAAATATTCCTGGTTGGTGTCAATGAAGGTCATGATGGTAACTACACAGCAAACGACTTCACCATAGTCTAACCCCAACAACCAAACCCAACACTAACAAAAGGCCCTCTTCGGGGGGCCTTTTTTTCTTTACGCTACTAAAGGGAGCACTACGCAATTTTTGAAAGCCGTACGGCACACCGGGAACCGGGGACAGTCCCGAAGCCAGGGACAGTCCCCGGTTCCCGGCTGTCCCCTGGTGCCCGGTTGTGCCGGTTTTAAGCTGCTTTTCTAAAATTGCGTAGTGCTCCCCTACCAACCAAATTCAGAGGAACCTGCCATGAACCCACAGATTGTCAGATTATTCCAGGAAGCTGAAAACCTGCACCGCAAAGGCCAGCTGGGCGCTGCAAAAAAGCGCTATGAGCTTATTTTACAGAAGCAGCCTGATTTTGCCCACGCGCGGCTGTTTCTGGCTGTAGTCCTGCAACAGGCCGGACAGATACAGGACGCTGTTAATCAGGCCAGAAGAGCCATACAGGATATGGATCCCCCTGACGCAGTGCTCTTGACCAATTACGGCGTAATTATGAAAAACGCCGGACTGTTGCAGGAAGCAGAAAAAGTCTATCAGGAGGCTCTGAACCTTAACCCCAATATGCCGGCAGCCAGGTCCAATCTGGCTACCCTGCAACTGGTGGGGGGCAAGCTTGATCTGGCAGAGCAGAGCTTTACCGAACTGACCCGCCAGATGGAAGAACCAGGGCCGTGGCTGAATTTGGCCCGCATTGCCCTGGCTAAGGAAGACCCGGAAAAGGCCTCCCAATGTCTGATTCAGGCTGAGGATATAGCCCCCAAGCATCCGGATATTTATTTTCTGCGCGGAAAAGTATCTGCCACGGAAAAAGATGATGAAAGCGTATTCAGACATCTTAAAACCGCACTGAACCTGCAGGCCGCGCACGGTGAATCCTGGCAGCTTCTGCAGTCTCTGGATCCGGAAGTGCTTGATCTGGAATTCGTGGACAAGGCAGCCGCGGGCCTGGCTGAAACCGGAGTGCAGGACGCCATACTTCTGGCTACTGCTGTGGATATCTGCCGCAAAAACATGATCTGGGGTTCGCTCCCCAGACTGGAAACACTTCTTGGCAAGGCTCTGGAAAATCCCCTGGATACAGCACCGGGTATCTCAGCTACTTTTACCCTCCTCGGAGCCAATGTACCCCAGAAAGCACATCTTAAGGCAGCAGAAATCACCTGGCAGAAAATGTCTGAGCATGTAAAGCCCGTGCCTGAGCGGCAACTCCAGGCTCGAACCAAAGACAAAAAAATCAGGGTGGGATTTTTAAGCTCGGATCTTCGCGGCCATGCTGTGGGCTACCTGATAGTCGGGCTTCTGGAAAGCCTGCCCCATGAAAACATTGAGTGGTATGCCTACAACAACAGCTTCAGCGACCAGTCTGATTCCAGAGACCGCATCAAGACCGGAGTGGACCGCTTTGTTAATATTGCTTCCCTGAATAATCCTGAACTTGCAGCGCGCATATACCAGGATGAAATTGATATTTTAATCGACTTAAACGGCATGACCCGAGAGACCAGAGTCTCAGTCATGGCTTACAAACCAGCGCCCGTTTAGATGACCTGGCTGGGCATGCCAGGCTCCATGGGCGCGGGCAGACATATTGATTATGTAATTGGAGACCCCTGGGTTACTTTTCAGGGCAACGCGGACGGATTCAGTGAAAAGATAGTCCAGCTGCCCAGATCCTACCAGCCCAACGATCACCTTCCTCCAGATCTTACTCTGGCCGGAACAAGACAGGAGCATGGCCTTCCGGAAGACGCCTTTGTCTTCTGCTGCTTTAACCAGCATTACAAGATTTCGCCTGATACCTTTGAACTCTGGCTGGATATACTCAGACAGACAGATAATTCCGTACTCTGGCTGTTCACTCCCAAAAGCGAAGCTGTAAAAGAACTGCTTATGGACAAAATGGAGCAGGCAAATCTGAACCCTGAGCGCCTTGTTTTTGCAAACCATCAGCCCCAGCCAAGGCATATTGCCCGCCTGAGCCACGCTGATCTGGTCCTGGATACCTGGCCCTACAACGCCCATACCACCTGCTCTGATGCTTTAAGAGCCGGAACACCGGTTATTTCCCTTCCAGGTGAAACCTTTGCCTCCAGAGTTGCTGCCGGTATTCTTGATACATCAGGACTGTCCCAGTGGATAGTCAATACCCCTCAGGAATACGTACAAAAGGCTGTAAGCTTTGCCGGACGGCACCGCTCCCAGATAAACACAGACAAGGATCAGGTCAAAAACACCTATTGGAACAGCGCCCAGGTGGATAACCAGGCCTTTGGACTCATCCTTGAAGCCCTGTGCCTTGGTCTTTATGACCGGCACGCAGCAGGCAAACCCGCAGTCCATACAGGAATCAACCCTGATCTGACCTTAAGGGAACTTACCTTTGAAAGTGCCACCCAGCCGGATATTCAGCAGACCAGCATCAAAAACCTCAAGAGATCCAGACCAGCCAAAGCCGAAACCACACTGCAGCAGGGCGGCCCCCAGGCCAGGCTGAGTAACCTGAGAATCCTGCAGAAACAGATCATGAAACTGCCCACCCCACCTCTTGTGGTGGATGTCGGGGCGGGTCATTTTGATTGGGATCCGCAGCTATTTGATGAGTATGTAGAGCATGGGCTCTTGCATTGCCTTGGGTTTGAACCTGATGAAAAATCTTTTGCCAAGCTTGACCAGAAAAATGATGCAAATCGTAAATACATCAAGGCAGCCATTGGAAGCGGTGGTCCGGCAGTATTTCACCAGTGTAATGGACCGCACATGAACTCTCTGCTTGAACCCAACTATACTGTCTTGAATCTATTTGGTTACAAAACCGCCAAGGTCACTGGTAAAGAAAATGTTAAGACCATTACTTTAAATGAAGTTAAGGAAGCTGCCGGCGCAGCCATGCTCAAATTGGATGTGCAGGGCTCAGAGCTGGATATCTTAAAAAATGCAGAGCAGGCATTGCAATCAGTTGTAGTAATCCAGCTCGAAGCTCCCACTCTTCCCATGTACAAAAATCAGCCTTCATTGTTTACCCTTGGAAGTTTTCCCGAATCTAAAGGCTTTGTAATGCACAACCTGGTCAAGGATAACAGACTTGGTTATCAACCTGACAATGAAAAGCTTAAAACTACAGCTAAAAGCCAATTACTCGAGGTTGAGCCGGTTTTCATACCTTCACCGCTATCCTGGTTTGACATGTCAGATGAAAGGCTTTTGAGTCTGGCTTTTATCATGCACACTCTCTACAATGCATACGATGTCACACTTAAGGCCCTGGAGATAGTTGATAAACGTGATGGCCAGAGAAGATCCCTTGCCTACTCCAACTACCTCAAGGAGGCAGGATTCAGCGCCTAAGGCTTATATCACGAAGTGATGGCAAGTTTTGACAAAGCGGTAAGGCTTATTTTATCTCACAGCCTTGGGTGAGATAAAATAAGACTACCCCGCTTTGTTAATTCTTCCCTTAGCGCCCTTTGCGTCTTGAGCGACTCTTGGAGCGGGCGGTTCAAAATTTCTTCCTCTTAACTCTTGACAAATAACAATTAACAGATAACAGATAACAAAATATGCACCTATTCCACGAAAAACTAACCCACATAAACACCCAGCAGCACGCAGACAAACACTGGATGCCTGCTGCTGATTACAGCTTCGCAGCCAACACCCAGCTCATACCCGTATGCCTCGGAGAGATGACCAGAGCAGCAGCGTATCTGCCCATAGCCATTATCCAGGCAGGAGAACACCATACACCAGCCCTGCTCACTTCCCTGCTTCCCGGACAGAACCACTACATAAATGCAAAAGGCAAATGCGCGGAAGATTTCATACCCACTATACTCCAGACCTATCCCTTTGCCAGAATGGTGAATGTGGATACCAGGCAGGCTGTACTGTGTGTAGAAGATTCTGAAGATATCATTGTTGCACCGGATACACCGGGATCAAAGCCCTTCTTTACCAAAGACGGAAAGCCTGCTCCTGAAGTCCAGCAGATAATGCAGCTTCTGGAACAGATTCATAATGACCGGGTTATTGGATTCAATGCCTGCGCATTGCTTAATAAACACGGTCTGCTTGTTGACTGGCCTCTGCAGGTTAATCTGGGGGGAGACAACGTACAAAAAATACCCGGACTGCAAAGGGTGGACAATGACGTATTAAACAAACTGTCAAGGGAAGCCTTTGCAGAGCTTAAGGATCATTTTGCCATGGCCTTAGCTTATATCCAGCTGGTATCAGTGCATCATCTGTTCAGACTTCAAAAACTGGCCTTTGAGCACTTTAAGGAACTAAATGCGCAAGAAGAGCAGGACGAAGACTTTCTGGTCTTTAATGAAAACGACCGCATCAGCTTTAATTTTTAGTAAGTTGCGGGGACAGTCACAGCTATGATTTAGTATTCTTTTCTTTTACCGGGTTGCAGGCACAGGCCGCGTTAGTGTCTGCCTTTTTTGGTTCACCGTGTAATTTGAAACCTGCACATCAAGGAAGGTCGAATATGTATATTGTACTTCTGCCGCTAATAATTTGCTTGATGTTTTTCTTTACAGGAAGCGAAGCATACGCTCAAACTTCTCAAATTTGCTATACTTATACGGTTAGAGCTTCATCAGACGGGGAAATCCCTCCCAAGCCGAAAAAGCCGATAGACCCCCGGACAACGGAAAGTGCGTTTTGTGTTGATGGCGCTGGTACTTATGATCTTAAGGCTGAACCAGGTGAATACAAGATATTCAAATTTTTATTTGCTGCCAGAAACAGTTATGGCTGGAGCGAATTGACCGAGCGAGAGTATAGACTGGATTTAAGAGCTTCTTCTATCATTGAAGCTCCAGAATTCATACACGCCCCAATATTGAGTAGTTCGGGAAATTTTTTGGTTAAATGGGGTGAAACAACCACAAAGGATGCTACTTATATATTAGAAATATCATCTGACCATGATTTTGCTCAAAGTACAGAAATTTATTCAGGCCATGAACTGCAAGCACTGGTAAGCGATTTAAAAGGCGGAATTTATTTTTTTAGAGTTCGGGCTGAAAGTGATAGCGGAAAGACCAGTCCATGGCTGGTATTACATAATGAATGCCTGGTCGATCTTTTTTCTTCAGTGTCAATTTATCCTCCCAGGCATAATTCAACAAACTTTGGCGACGTTATAGTTCCAGATGATGACATTAAGTGGTTAAGACTTTGGACTGGAAAACATGATGATCAAAAAGAACTTGCAGGACGTTATGTCAATACCAGCTCTTTTAATGAATACGGACATGGATGGATAGAATCTGAAAGGCTGCATGAGTTACTGTTTGACTATGCCCAAACTCATGACACAATTCTTTATGTGCTTCCTTGGCGTCCAGGCAAAGAATTGGAATGGTTAAAAAGTGATGTCGTTTTCAATGACTCGGAGCAGGTCGATAGCTCTATAAGATCTCCCTTGGACGATAATCCCAGCCTTTCCGATATAATAACAGTGCATAACAATGAACACGGTGAACATTGGTTTAGGCTGTGGTTGGGAGACGTGAAAACAGGACATTATGTAGACACGAGCAGCCTCAACCAATACGGACATGGCTGGGTGGAACATGTGGATATGGAAAAGGTGCTGATTGATTTTAGCGATACAAGAGAGCTTTGGATTCAGGAATTCAGCAAAAACGTAAAAAGCCAGAAATATATTAATTATGGCTGGAAGAAAATTGTTTTTTCTTACTGAGAAAGGGACACTTCAATTTTCAGTAATACGCGTCATTCGGATGAACCTTTTTTGTATCTGTTCACCACATTATTCTACTTTCAGATAAAGCCTGCATCCTGATTTGTTTTCGCCATTGCTGCTTGTTTGACCAGCCCTGAGCCCGTTAGTCAAAATCATGGACAGGGAAGACCTCTAGGCTACTTGAAAGAATTAATGGTTTTGACTTACGGGCTCATGCTGGGAGTTTGCAGCAACAGAAAACAAATCAGGATACAGGCTCATCTCGCAACATGGTGAATAGTTACCCTTTTTTCAGCATCAGAATAAACGGACATCTAAATTATCCATGCAAAATACTGTATTTCTTGTATTTTTCGAAAATTCAGTTTTGCAGATGTATTTTATGTCTGGATGTCCAGACGTGCATGTAGCCTGACAGCCTGACATTTTGAGGCTTTATGCTTCAACCATTAACACTTAGTGATAACTTTTAACACGTAACAAAAGGAGTGAGTAATTGCCGACCATTACTATTGATGGAAAACAGTACGACACAGAAACCCTTCCTGAGGAAGCAAAGCAGCAGATTGCTTCCATCCAGTTTGTGGATAAAAAGATTGAAGAACTGAAAAATGAAACGGCAGTCTACCAAACCACCAGAAACGGATATGCCAGAGCACTCTCAGAGATGCTTAACAAATAATTCCCACCGCCCGCTGAATAATTTCAGCGGGCTTATTTTTTTGCTGCATGAACATACTATTCATCCATCAAAACTTTCCAGGCCAGTTCAAACACCTGGCCCCTGCTCTTGCAGCCCGGGGACACAATGTAACAGCCATGATCCTCAAGCAGGTCAAAACCAGAAACTGGCAGGGCATAGATATTGTGCCTTATGCTGTCAGCAAAGGTACAACCCCTGGAATACACCCCTGGGTATCAGACTTTGAAACCAAGGTTATCCGGGCTGAAGCCTGCTTCAACGCAGCTCAAAAATTAAGATACAGCGGCTTTAATCCGGATGTAATCATAGCTCACCACGGCTGGGGCGAGAGCATGTTTCTGAAAGACATCTGGCCCAAGGCCAAACTGGGTATTTGTATCTGTTAAAAAGAAAAAGAATATTACACCACTAAGGCACTAAGTTAACAAAGGAAGAACGTAAACTTTTGATCTGATGCACCCAGATAATAGGGCAGCACCTCGCCGCGTAAGCGGCTGATGCCTTATGCTTGAATGTTCTTATTCATTCAAGCATAAACAAAAACATCTGTGTCAATTTGCCTGCCTTGTGAAACAGACATAGTCTCAGCGAAGCTGGTTTCACTGGGTGTGATCTGCCTGCCCCGTTGAATCTCTTCCATTCAACTGGGGTGGGCAAAAACTCTTATCTTATCTGGGTTGCGGGCAAAGCCCGCGTTAGTAAAGATAAGTATTAACATTTATTTAATTAAGTATTGACATCATTTCACAATTTTGGTTCATAGCATAAGTAACGCTATAAAATTAGCATTTCTCACGCAGAGGCTCAGGGTACTCAAGAGAAAAACCGGCTGGGATGATTCAGCTCAACGGAGGAAATGACATGCTTGCTGTCAAGGCAATATATGACAACG
This sequence comes from Desulfonatronovibrio magnus, assembly GCF_000934755.1. Lineage (NCBI taxonomy): Bacteria > Pseudomonadati > Thermodesulfobacteriota > Desulfovibrionia > Desulfovibrionales > Desulfonatronovibrionaceae > Desulfonatronovibrio > Desulfonatronovibrio magnus. The sequence goes on along the minus strand of NZ_JYNP01000094.1, from coordinate 2,542 downwards.
GAAAAGTGATTTGGAAGAAAACTCCACAGGTAGAAGGCCGACATGAACTCACGGTCATCTTCGAAGATTATGACGCAAAGCCCCAGGGCATAACTGGCCAGGAAAAGCCGTCACCGCAGGCTATGGCATCTTGGGATGGCGTCACGGGTCTGATCGGCTGCGTGTCAGCTCGAATGGACGCTTCTGAGCGGCATGACGACTATCTCGCAGGGCAATAGCGCGTCATGAAGAGACCTATCTATGTTGATACCGGGTTCTGGATTGCCTTGATGGACACCAGGGACCGTCATCATGACAATGCCAGGCAGGTTTTCACCAAGAATTTTGGGATTAGCAGGATTGTCACATCGGAAATTGTCATAGGGGAAACGGTCACATATCTTAATTGCTCATTGAAACGCCATGATCTGGCTGTTATGTTCCTTGACCATATGGACTCCGCCCCTTTGCAGGTACTCGAATATGATGCAGCCACGCGCATTGATGCATGTGCGGTGTTGAGACTCCATGCCGGAATTCCACTCAGCTATGCTGACTGCATCAGTTTTGCCCTGATGCAAAGCCATAGCATCAGCATGTTTGCCGGTTACGACGGCCATTTCATACGCATGGGTTTTCAGCCGGTCTGTCAGGGGTTACCGGGCCAATGACAGCTACATGCTCTTTCCAGGATGACTTTCTCTGCTTAGGGAGCGGCAGAAGAATTCTTCTCACGCAAAGACGCAAGGACGCAGAGATTGAAGCTTGGCCTTCGGCCTGGAAGGATCAATTATCCCGTCAGGGATGAGGCAGGCCTTTATAAAAGCAGGTCTTCCCTGCTTTCAAAAAAATGTTCTTCCCTTAGCGGCCTTTGCTTGCCCCGTTAAACAGACGTTAGTCTCCGTTGCAAATTTATCCGGTTTAATTTCCGCCATTTAACTGGACGGGTTTAACTGGGCGTCTTGAGCGACTCTTGGAGCGGGCGGTTCAATTTTTCTTTGCCTTACGCTTCTCTTTGCCTTAAGTGACTCCTGGAACAGCCAGTTCAAAACACTAACTCTTAAAAATTTGAATATGCCCGATGCTTAAAACCATCAGCTAAACCAGCCTTCCTGTCTGGTAATCAAAAGAGATTTCATGCAATTGGAAACACCCCAAATGAAGCCTTTAGAGGAGGCAGAAATGAGTGAACGTGAAATGCTGATCAAAGAAATCAATGAACTTCCAGATTTTGTTGTCAGTCAACTTTCAGGGATTGTCCATTACCTTAAAATAGGTGTTGACAACGAATATGTTCCGGACTCAACCAACGAATTCTACAGCGGTGATCATTTTTCTGATATTGTCCGCCAGTCAATAGCTGAATATCGCGGAAAAAATACCGTTGATATGGATTTATGATGGCAATACGTTCCAAAAGAACCAGGGACTTCAAAGCACTTTTCGACATGTTGCCTGAGCACACTCAAGAAAATGCAAGGAAACAATACCAACTTTTTATCCAGGACCAGAATCATCCATCACTGCGCAGAAAGTTGATAGGATCGACCAGGAACAAAAAATTCAAGGTTTATGAGATCACTGTAGGCATGGGATACAGGGCAACTTTTTTCAAGGACGATGATGTCTATGTATGGTTCTGGATTGGAACGCATAATTCATTTGATGCGCGATACTGATGCGACCCCTATCCACAACACAAGACGGCGTGAGGCAAAAGGTTTATCTCACGCAGGCGCGGTAGAGTCCGCAGAGAAAGAAAGCCTTTACGCCACAGACGTCATTCTCATATCACGAAGTGATGGCAAGCTTTGACAAAGCGGCCTGCCCTGTTAAACAGACCGCAGGTCTCCGTCGCAGACGGGTTTATCCGGGGTAAGGCTTATTTTATCTCACAGCCTTGGGTGAGATAAAAATATGACTACCCCGCTTTGTTAATTCTTCCCTTTGCGCCCTTTGCTTGCCCGGCCTGCCCCGTAAACTTTCTTCCAGTTTACTGGGGTGAAACAACGCTGAAAGCGTTCCTGCGCAGCAGGGTTTAACTGGGCTTGCCCCGTTAAACAGACGTTAGTCTCCGTTGCAAACGGGTTTAACTGGGGCGTCTTGAGCTCGCCCGGCCTGCCCCGTAAAACCGGGGTCCCCCCTGGGGTGCTTGCCGGGTGAAATAGACGAAGTCTCAGCGCAGCGAATTTCACTTGGTTTTACTGGGGTTGAATAGACCTTCGGTCTACGGCAAAGCCGTATTCAACTCCCATTAAAAGGCCCTCTGTCAAGAGACAATACTCTCCTGTTGCAAGAAATTTTGGTTTTCTTGCTGAGGACGCGTTAGCACTTGGCCGACGAGCCGCTTAGCCGATCTTTGACATATTCCTGTTATTTCTTTTTACTGGTTGCAGCTCTTAATATGACTGCACCAAACACCCATCAGGATCTAGGCATAGTCCAGTCAGTAAATGTCTAGACAAGCCCCATTCGTCATGTCGACGACCCAGAAAATCTTCAGTTCCATGGCATGTCCAATTGTTCAGGGTTCATGGTTAAAACCAGTTATATCGTGGCTCAT
>NZ_JYNP01000093.1 GCF_000934755.1 Desulfonatronovibrio magnus | reverse complement strand
TATTTTGAATCAAGCCTGACCAGGGAAGCTCTGCTTGGGATAGCTGTCGTCTGGTAATATGATAATCAGCCGGGCAGGTACAGGCGTTACCTTTCCGTGCTTTTCCCCTTGTCATCCACCCTGATAAATGCTTACATCCCCATTGGTTGGATATAAAAGGACCTGGCCGGAAATCCCAACAGCTTGAACAATTCATCATGAGCAAAAAATCCCTTTCCGAACGTGACATCTGTACCAGGTACATGGACAAAATAAGGGACAGGCTCCTTTTGAGTTTTTGTTGGCAAAGTGTCGACATTGTTGGCTGTGAGGGCGACATCTATCCTGACACATGGGGTATATCGTATATTAGATTGTCGGAGTAATCCTGAAAAGCACAAAAAAGCACTGAGATAAAAAGAACCAATCGGTCGAGGGGACCGGGGGGGGTTCCTCTGGCTGACTCAACCATAAACCCTGGCGCGCTCACCTTATTGTTGACGCGGCGCCAGGAAAGGAAATGACACAATGGATGATTACACACTTTTGATCGACCTGCACAAACGAGGTCATCGGCAGGGTCCCGGTGGGGATGCCGAAACCGAACTTGCCATAAAACACGCCATGATTGACCAGACCGCCCCTCTGAAGATTGCTGATATCGGATGCGGTACTGGTGCATCCACCCTCGTGCTTGCCAGGCTCTTGAATGCCCAGATCACGGCGGTGGACTTCCTTCAGGATTTCTTGGACCTTCTGAATCAAAAAGCAGAAAGCGCAGGGGTTGCTGATCGGATATCCACCCTTGCATGCTCCATGGACGACCTGCCGTTCGCTGATGAGGAATTGGACGTCATCTGGTCCGAGGGGGCTATCTACAACATCGGGTTTGAAAAAGGCCTGGCCGAATGGCGGCGTTTCCTTAAACCGGGTGGCCTGCTGGTTGTCTCCGAGGTCACATGGCTCACGGATTCTCGACCAGCGGAACTCCAAAAGCATTGGGATAGCGAGTATCCCGAGATCAATCTGGCTTCGGCCAAGATCAGGGTTTTGGAGAAACACGGTTACTCGCCCATCGGATACTTTGTTTTGCCGGAGCATTGCTGGCTGGACGAATACTACCGGCCTATGCAGGCGAGATTTGGTGACTTCCTGAACCGGAATGGAAACAGCGAAGAGGCACGTGAGATCGTGGACGCAGAGCAGCAGGAAATTGACCTCTACGAAAGATACAAAACCCACATCAGCTACGGGGCGTATATCGCAAAGAAGCCCTATGAGTAAAACCATAACATTCGAGTCTATAGATGAACAGCCTCATGTCATTCCCTTAGATTCAAAAGGTATTGACATCTCACACCGCTGTAACACATTATGTATTACGGAGGTGCATTTATGATTACATTAAGACTTGACCCAAAGCTTGAGCAGCAAGTCAGTCACACAGCGAAACATCTTGGCCTGTCAAAATCAGAACTTATCCGCAAAAGCCTTGTTGATTATATTGAGAAGATCGAGAAACAAAGTCCGTGGGAATCAGGCCAGGACTTGTTCGGTAAATACTCAAGCGGTAGAAGCGATTTGTCTTCAAACAGAAAAGAACTTCTAAAAGATAAAATTCGGGCAAAAAGGAATGGATAAAATTCTCATTGACAGCGGTCCCTTAATTGCCCTGTTCGATTCATCAGATAAATATCATCAAAAAACAATAGAATTTATCAAATCCAGCCGGTTTTTACTGATTACTACCATCGCATCAATAACAGAAACCCTGCATTTACTTGATTTTAATAGAAATGCCCAATTAGATTTTATCGAATGGGTTTCCAGAGGTGGGGTGGAGATCGCAAACATAACCAACCCGGACTTTCAGAGAATCAAAAAATTAACCGAAAAGTATAGCGACCTTCCAATGGATTTTGCAGACTCTTGCCTTGTCTTACTGGCTGAAAAAATGGATATAAATACAATTGCAACTATTGACCGGGATTTTTCCATTTATCGAATAATGGGTAAAAAGGCATTCAAAACAATATTATTTTGAGGCCGAAAAAACCGATAGCAGCAGAATAAACTTGATGCTACGGGGAAACTGCTTTTTTCCAGGAGAGACACGAACAATTGGCAGCAGGGCGATCGCTTCTCTGACTTGGATCCCATCTACATACTGGTCACTTTTTTAAACCTTACTTTATTATAGTCACGACTTTTTTATGATATAGTTCAAAATAGTCGGCATGGTTAGGTGGATTACCAGCGTAAACTTTCTTTGTAAAAGTTTAGCCATTTGCATGTGGCACGGCTTCCTGCCCGGAGGCATACAGCCCGGAGGGGGACTGGCTCTCCCAGCCCTTGTTTTATTAAGTCTGTGTTTTACATCAACAAAAAACAAGGGCTGGGGTGCCTGTCCCCTGCTTTCCTTAGAAAAGGGCTAAACTATTATCTTTCTTTTTCTATCCATTTGTAAACACATGACAGTTATTTCAAATGTTATGCAATGACCTGAACATCCAGAATATCTTTCATCAAAACAAAATGGTTATCCAACGAGTATATCCCACAACTGTTCTGCTTTGCGTTCTGAGCGATTATAAGGTCAGGTATTCCAACACCGTTTATACCATTTTGCAGGCATATAAACTGGTATTCAATGAGCTCAGTCCAATTGATGGACAAAGACAGATTTTTAACCGTACACAAACACTTAATTACTTTGTTCTGCTTACGGATTTTCAGAAATGGTATCAGCTCAGCCAAAATTAGATCATTGATCAGGACCAGGTTCTCTTCAATCAGGTAGTCAAGTTTTTGAAAGTCATTACCAGACCTGAAATAATCAATCCATGCCGAAGTATCAACTAATACCGACATTTACGTTCCCTGAGAGCGTTCAAGTCAATATCCAGATCTATCTTGCCTTTGTAATTCTTTAATTCCGAGATAGTTTCCTTCCTGATCAAATCCTCCAAAGCCTTGATAATGACTCTGGTTTTAGTGTTTATGCCTGAAACATGCATGGCCTCCTGCAATAACTCCTCTGGCAAATCAAGTGTTGTTCTCATGACATCCTCCTCATTATTATGCATAAAAATATCAAAACATGCATACAAAATCAATTGCGAATAAAAAAATATAAATATTAATATTTTTTGTTTACATATAATAAAAAATTCTTTATCAAGTATTACGCATTTGCAATTGATATGCAGTAAAATTCACATCATAAACAGCCACTTTGAAGGGCAGGGCTTCAGTCAGATCAAAGTAAAGTATTATCCGCCTTGAACATTATACCACAGGAGTAAAGATTATGGACAGCAGAAAATTCTTAACAAAACTAATCCTGATCATTGTCTTTTTTGGGCTTTGCCTTTTTCCCCTGAATCCTGCCCTGGCTGGTGAGCCTTTAATTGTGGTATCTCCCTGGAAAGCCAATTCCTTAGATCCTTCTAATTCAGGATTTGTATTCACCCGCATGGGTTGTCTGGAAACTCTGGTCACGTCTGATCGCCAGGGAGGAATTGCTCCAAGACTGGCCACAGCCTGGGAAACATCTGATGACGGATTGACCTGGTCCTTTCATCTCAGACCCGATGTTCTGTTCCATGACGGCACTCCCCTTAATGCCCAGGCAGCATCCATAGCCCTGAATCACGCTCTGGATAAGGGAGCGTTCCAGGGCGTTGACATTGAAAAGATTGAAGCGGTTGATGAACTGGTTCTTCATGTAAAAACCAGCACTCCATTTTCTGCCTTGCCGTCGTTTCTTGCCCATTATTCCGGAGCCATTGGCGCACCTGCCATGTATGAGAATGAGTTTAATTATGTTATTGGAACCGGAATGTATGAATTCGTTTCTCATAAAGGGCTTACCGATTTTGAATTCAAGGCTTTTCCTGATTACTGGGGGGATAAGGCCAGGATTGCAGGCGCCCGGTATCAGGCCATTTCCAATGGAGAAACCAGAGCATTAATGGCTGAATCCGGTGAGGCCCACATTTCTCTGACCATTGCACCGGAAGCATCCGCCAGATTGGACAGACATCCTGAAGTAGAGATTCACAGTGCAGCTCTTCCCCGGGTGCGACTGATCAAACTCAACAGTTCACTGCCTGTGTTCAGTGATCCAGATATTCGCAGGGCAGTATCCATGTCCATCAATCGAGAGGCCATAGCCTCAGCCCTGCTGAAAAACCCTGCCACAGCCGCAACCCAACTTTTACCGGTTGTCTCAGCGTGGCATAATCATAATCTTGCAACCCCTGAACACTTTCAATACAGACCGGAAAAAGCTGCTCAACTGCTGGAGCAGGCTGGATGGACAAAAGGGCGAGATGGAATTCTGATCAAGGATGGACAAAGATTTTCCTTTGAAATGATAACCTATTCAGCTCGTCCCAGTCTGCCCTTAGTGGGTCAGGCCATTCAGGCCCAGCTTAAGGAGGCGGGCATTGAAATGAGCATTGTAGTAACTGAATCCGGCATCATCCCCCAGAGACATTCCGACGGAACATTGGAAGCAGCCTTCCTGGCCAGAAATTTCGGACAGATACCTGACGCCATAGCTACTATCCTTGCTGATTTTGGGCCAAGTGCCGTCAGGGGGGCATGGGGAGCCATGGGCTGGGAATCTGAAGAACTTTACTCTCTTCTGGATGAGTACATGAATGAGTTTGATTTTGAAAAGGGCAGAATTATTGGCTGGAAAATTTCTGAAATCATCAATACTGAACTGCCTGTTATTCCGGTTGCCTGGTATGACAATCATGTGGCTGTATCCTCGAGACTTGGAGGATTCAATCAGGATCCCTTTGAACTCAGGCCTTACCCGGAGGGAGTATACTTTAAACAGTGATTTCTGTATTTCTGCATCGAATTTCACAGGTGGTGGTCATTGCTCTGGTAGTGGCCACCCTTACTTTTCTGGTGACCTGGTTCGGACCGGGAGACATAGCCACCCAGATAGCCATTGCCAGATATGACCTGGACAGGGTCACTCCGGAACTGGTTCAAAGCATAAGGGAACAGGAAGGCTTAGACCGTTCAGGGCTGTACCAGTTTGCTCAATGGTTCGGAAGAACAATTACCCTGGACCTTGGCAACTCCCTTGTGACCGGACAAAAGGTGGGGGCAACCCTGGCCTACCACTTTTCCTATACTCTTCAGCTGGCTCTGATGGCCATGGCCATTTCTCTGGCATTGGCCATTCCTCTGGGCATAATCGGGGGAACCAGACCTGAATCTGGATTCAACAAAGCCCTGCAGCTCATTTCTTCTGTGCTGGTTTCCGTTCCTCCGTATATTCTGGCTGTACTGCTCATTCTTTTTTTCGGGATATATCTGTCCATCCTTCCAGTGGCCGGCTTCTCCAGACCTGCCCACATTATTCTGCCGGCCCTGACCCTGGGTCTGGGACTTTTCGCCATGAGCAACCGCATCATAGCTGCGTCTGTGAGCACTGTCAGAAGTGCTGGATATTATTCATTTGCCAGGACCAAAGGCCTGCCCAGACATCAGGTACTTATCAGGCATGGCCTGAAGAATGCTTCAGCTCCGGTGCTTACTTTTCTGGGCCTGCAGTTTGCCTTTCTTCTGGACGGCGTGGTCATTGTTGAGAGCATCTTTGCCTGGCCCGGAATAGGGCACCTGCTTCTGGAATCCATAATGGCCAGGGACATCCCGGTCATCCAGGGTACAGCAATGCTCATTGGAGCCATTTATGTGATTATCAATACCATGGTGGACCTGGTACTGCTGTGGCTCAATCCTGCCAGTGCAGACCAGGTCTTGGAAGCTTGATATGGTCCATTTACCTGCTATATCAAGAAAAAATGGATCTGCCATTTTGTCCATCTGCCTAATAGCTGTCCCGGCAGGTCTTGGGCTGCTCTCATTTTTGCCGGGTATGGATCCATTCAGTCAGGACCTGATGAACAGACTGGCTGGTCCACAAGCCGGTCACCTTCTCGGTACTGATCACCTTGGCCGCTGCCTTCTAACCAGGCTGAGCTACGGTGCGTATCTTTCTCTCGGGGCAGCTCTTTTCATATCCCTGGGATCAGCACTCCTGGGCGCTACCCTGGGCATGGTGGCAGGTTACAAAAAAGGATTGATTGACGCAGGTATCAGCCGCCTTGTTGATACCACTCTGGCTTTTCCAGGAATATTACTGGCTTTGATGATCACTGGACTTACCCAGGGAGGAATTATGGTTCTGGCCTTCACACTGATCATCACTACCTGGCCGGACTATTGCCGGGTGGCCAGATCTGTAGCCAGGACCTGCTCCAAAGCCCCTTATATCCAGGCTGCGGTTATTACTGGTCTGCCCTTGTGGTTTATACTTTACCGGTATGTATTGCCTCTGGTGGCCAGACCTTTGCTGCCTCTAACCTGTCTGGGAATAGGCAAATCCCTGCTGGCTCTGTCATCTCTTGGTTTTCTGGGCATAGGTGTAAAACCGCCCATGCCTGAGTGGGGAGCCATGATATCTGATGGTCTGCCATATCTGAGATCAGCTCCTCACCTGAGTCTTATTCCTTCACTGCTTGTCTTTATGACTGTTTTTGGCAGTCTGAGACTTGCAGGAAAAATGGAACACAAGTATTCATGACTGCTAATGTGGGCTGTGCCCACAACCCAATTTAAACAAGAATCGTTAAGTTGGGATGATAATCGTACTTTTCAGGCTGAAGGCTGAAGGCTGAAGGCTGAAGGCTGAAGAATAAGGTTCCTGGGCATTATTGCTCTTTCAAGGTTAAAAAAACTGTAACTGTTCACCATCTTGGCAGCCTCTGCCCAATTTGGTTTTCTTTTGTTGCAAACTCCCGGCATGAGCCCGTAAGCCAAAATCATTATGTTTTCCAGTAACCGGGAGAAGGTGTTTTAGCCATGCTTTTGGCTAACGGGCTCAAGGCCGGTCAAACAAGCAACAATGCGAAAACTCAAACAGGACAGAGGCTCTATTAAATGAAAAAACTGCGCTGAACAGTTACAAAAAATTTTCTTGTTATTTTCTACAGGATTGAAACGGTAAGTAAATAATGAAACACACCATGTTGAACATTGAAAATTTATGCGTATCTGCCAGGGGCAACCCGGACAGCTTCCTGGTCAATAATGTTAGTCTTTCTCTGAAGGAAAACAGCGTCTTCAACCTGGTGGGTGAGACAGGCAGCGGGAAATCTGTGCTTGCCTGGGCCGTGGCAGGAATGCTTTCTAAGGATCTCCGGGCCAGTGGGCAGATAACCGCAGGAGGACTTGTTACGGATCAACCTGGGAATGGCCGGATTCAGGCCAGTACTTTTCTGATACCCCAGGAACCTGGAATCGCACTCAACCCAACCATGAAAGTCAAGTCCCAGGTGGCTGAAATATTCAGATGGCCCAGAAGAGTGCCAAAACAAAAGTCTCTAACCATAGCTGCTGGCATTCTGGGCAAACTGGGCCTGTCCATATCCGCTGCAAACAGTTATCCGCACCAGCTTTCAGGGGGCATGAACCAGAGATGTGCCATAGCCATGGCCCTGGCTTCGCCCGCTCCATTGATTATTGTAGATGAACCAACAAAAGGCCTTGATGCACACCTCAAAAAACAGGCTGTGGATCTGCTCAAAGGGCTTGTTAAAAAAGGTAAGTCCCTCTTATGTATAACCCATGACTTTTCAGTCGCTGGAATGCTGGAAGGCAGGACCGGCGTAATGCTCAAAGGCAAAATCATAGAACAGGGCCACACAGAACAGATCCTTAACAATCCGCATCATGTTTATACCAGAGACCTGATTAACGCACTGCCGGAAAACGGCCTGCAAATCCCTGCTGAAATCAATGTGTGAAACTTTCTCACCCCCTTCTGCCATTGTTGAATTGGAAATGGTACACAAATCTTTTTCCAGAGGCTTGCTTAAAAAACAATGGACCAAGGTGCTTGGTCCTTTAAGTCTTGTTATATGGCCAGGAAGGACTGTCGGTCTTTTTGGGCCTTCTGGCTCAGGTAAAACAACACTGGGCAATATTGCCCTGGGATTAACCAAACCTGATTCAGGCCGGGTTTTATGGAAAGGACATAGCCTTGAAACCATTTCCTCTGACATCAGACACACCCTTCGACCCAAGTTTCAAAAAATCTTCCAGGATCCGGTCTTAAGTTTTGCTCCCTTTCAAACCTTATCCAGATCTTTTCAGGACTACATTCGCTTTTTATTTCCGGACAAAAATAAACAAGGCATGGCCTGGAAACAAATTAACGGTTTGATGAATCAGATGAAGCTTGAGCCGGATATTCTTAAACGTACCCCAGGAAAGGTCTCGGGAGGTGAAATTCAGCGTCTGGCTCTTATCAGGTGTCTTCTTGCAGACCCCCTGTTTCTGGTGGCGGATGAACCAACCTCACGCCTGGACCCGCTGGTCCAGGCTCAGGTAGCCAGACTGATACAGTCTCAGGCTCTGGAAAAAAGAATGGGGCTGTTATTCATCAGCCATGATTTTGAGCTTTTAAAAGCACTATGCCATGAAGTGGTTCGCTTAGAGGATGGAGTTCTCAGCCGCGCATGGCCGACAGGATAAAAAAACGGCCATATCCGGGAAAGTATCTGCCCTTTTCAGTGTAGGGATTTTTATCAAACTCATGTTCGTGTCCTGCTATGGAGTCAAAACCGCAGTCCTGGAGAAGCTTCTCAGCCTGCCAGTCGTACAGGCCCATGCCAAAGGGAAGCTCAGGATCAATGGGTTTATACATATCTTTAAATTTTTCAGGATGGTTCTGCCTGTTGCGCTTTAACCCATGGAGGCTGTCCAGAAAAAAGCTGCAGATCTTCTGAATCCCTGTTACCGGGCGCCATATTCCATCTGAAATGATCAGTTTTCCATTTTTCCTCATAACCAAAGACCAGTTCCGCACTGCCTGCCACGGGTCTTTAAGGGTCCAGATAAGATTTCTGGTGACAACAGCATCAAAAAAGCCCGGAGCAAAATCAGGTTTATCAGCAGGCATCTGAAGAAAATCTACTTTCAGTTTCATGCTTCTGGCCTTTTCATCAGCTATTTCCAGCATTTTTTCTGATATATCAACACCTGTCACCTCATAACCCCTGGCTGCCAGCCCCAGAGCCAGAAAACCCGTTCCAGTGCCCAGGTCAAGAACCCTTGATCCAGGCCTCAGGTTAAGGGCCTTGGAATAAACTTCAACCCATGGCTCCTGCCTGCAGGAAGTAGCATCAAAACTAACCGCCCTCCAATTCCAATATCCGGAAATCTGACTGCATACTGACAAATCTTTCATGAATTCCTGCCTTTTATATGCGAAGGTTTTCATTAAAGTAACACTGGCCCGTAGCCAGGTCAATGAAAACAATGCAGCTGCTCACCATAATACTTGTTTCCTTCAAAGGTTTAGGAGGTTCAGCAAAATGGGCATATAAGTAAAGATTTTGATTTTCGCTTGCAAGTAACTACATTTTTGTCAATTATTTCAAGCAGTTACTATTTTCAGTTTTTATAATTTTTCCTTAAGATTCACTTACAATTACCAGAAAAGTTCCGTCAAAGATGGGAACTTTGCGCACGGCTCAGGGACTGTCCCTCGCTAAGTAAATTTTTTCATTAAAACCGATTGTTGCCGGAAACCAATGCAGTATCAAACTTTTTAACGTTCCCTCGCGGGGACTGTCCCAATGTCCATAAAGGATACTCATTTTCAGTTACTCGCATGTTCGGTCCCGGGCCCCGGTGGGAAGCTTACGAGTAATTTGAAGCATATAAGCAATAAATTAAGAATATTACAGTCTTGCCATACAGATTGCTTCGGTCGCTTAGGCTCCCTCGCAATGACAGGTTTTGCGCAACTTCGTCTGTGACAGCTTAGTTGTCATTACGAGCGCCGAATGCTTTGCAGTAAATTATCTTGACTTTGCGGTGATTACATCCCACAATCGCCTTAAATTATGCGGTGATTATTATGTGGATTCATGAACATCAGAACTGGCCGGATTTTACCTGGGATGCCAAAGCTTTAACCTTCAAGCTGGCTGATGTACGCCATGGTCAAGGACGCCTGCTGGGACGTATGGAAAGCCTTGGATTTGAACTAAAGCGTGAAGCCAGTCTCAGCACCCTCACCAAAGATGTAGTTAAAACATCTGCTATTGAAGGTGAAAATCTCAATTCCGAGGAAGTCCGTTCATCTATTGCCAGAAGGCTGGGAATAGATATTGCCGGGCTGATTCCTGCCAGCCGTGACGTGGAAGGTATCGTTGAAGTCATTTTAGATGCTACGCAGCAGTTTGCAAGGCCTCTGAGCAGAGATCGTCTCTTTGGTTGGCATGCTGCTCTGTTCCCCACAGGGCGCAGCGGTATGCACCGGATTACTGTCGGCGATTGGCGCACACCAGATTCGGAACCAATGCGGGTTGTTTCCGGCCCCATAGGTAAACAAAAGGTTCATTTCCAAGCCCCTGAAGCCGGCCGGCTGGAAGAAGAAATGCAGGCTTTTTTGGCATGGTTTGATAACGACCATGAGATCGACCCTGTTCTCAAAGCAGGCATTGCCCATCTATGGTTTGTTACTATCCACCCTTTTGAAGATGGGAATGGGCGAATTGCAAGAGCTATTGGTGACATGGCACTGGCTCGCGCCGATGCCACTGAGGATCGCTTCTACAGCCTGTCCTCTCAAATTGAGGCTGAACGCAAGGATTACTACGATCAACTTGAAAAACAGCAGCGCAGCACATTAGACATTACAAAGTGGCTTAAATGGTTTCTGGATTGCTTAGGACGGGCTGTTTCCAGCTCTGAGACCACAATTGGCAATGTTCTTTTCAAAGCACAACTATGGGATACCATTAATCAAAGACCGGTAAATGAGCGCCAGCGCCTGATCATCAATAAAATGCTTGAAGATGATTTTAAGGGACATATGAATACCTCCAAGTACGCCAGGCTGGCCAAGTGCTCCAAAGACACAGCACTGAGGGATATTCAGGATTTGAAAGAGAGAGAAATATTCATTCAGAATCCCGGCCGTGGAAGGAGCACCAGCTACAGACTGCCTGACATGGTGTGCACTACGCGTTTCTGAAAACTGAAAATTTGAGTTGTATGTCATAGCTATCTTGGGGCTAAAACCCGATTGTGACGGCTTGGCACGGCTTCCTGCCCGGAGGCTTACAGCCCGGAGGGGGACTGTCCCTGGCTTCGGGACTGTCCCCAATTGACGATTCAGAAACGCGTAATGCTCGCCAGACAGGAATGAACATTATGACAGACTGCGGCACGATGCTGTGAAATTCAGATAACAACCCCTGTGAAACGTACCGGGCGAAATTGTTAAAAATTAGCCAGCATTTTCCTGAGACATCGGGTCAGGCCCTCCATTTCCTCCGGGCTCATATCTGATATCAGCTCCTGGGTCAGGCGGTTGTGCAGCTTGTGATGTTCTTTGGCATGGGCAAGGCCTTTCTCCGTAAGCAAAACCCGGATGGAGCGCCTGTCTGTTTCATGGGGCTTTCTTTCCACCATTCCTGCATCTTCCAGGCGGTCCACCAGCACTGTCAGCGTGCCCGTGGTAATACCCATCTTTTCAGCCAGTTCCTTCATTTTCAAAGCACCCTGAGAGCTTAATATCTCCACAGTGTGCATCTGGGACAGGGTCAGAGTTTCTCCCCGGACCACCCCGTGTTCCCAGGATGAAAACTTTTCATAAAATTCCACCAGTAATTTACTGAGCTCTTCAATTTGATTCATCACTGCTCCACTTGTTTTTGGCAAAGGCCAGGCTGGCTGAGGACAAAACCACAATAACCGAGCCGATATTATGAAAAATCGCTGCCTGAATAGGACTCAGAAAACCGCTTGCACCGCCCCACACCGCCAGAACATTGAAACCCACCCCGAGAAACACATTAAACTTTATGAGCCTGACCATCCTGCGGCCCATGGATACAATAAACGGCAAAGTGGATAAATCATCGCGAACCAGGGCGATATCAGCAGTTTCAAGGGCTACATCTGTTCCTTTGGCGCCCATGGCAATGCCCACATCCGCCCGGGCCAGGGCTGGAGCGTCATTTATTCCATCCCCGGCAAAAACTACCTTGTGCCCCTGTTCCTGAAAACCCTGCAAAACATTTAACTTACGATCCGGCTTAAGTTCCCACCAGTAATCACTTATGCCCGAATCCCCGGCAATGGCAGCTACTGATTTTTCATGATCACCGGACAGGATGCCTACTTTTTTAAAACCAAGGCTTTTGAGCTCACTGACAACCTGACCCACCCCTTTTCGCAGTTCATCCCGAACACCAATAACTCCTACAGCCTTTTTATTCAGATAAACAATAAGAGGCGTTGCCCCGGACTGCCTGATTGTCCCCACCTTATCCTGAAAATCAAGGGGCAGTGCCCCTGTACCTCCGTTCAGGTACGGGCTTCCCACTTCAACCACTGTGTTGTCCAGAAGAACCGCCCGCATTCCAAGACCAATCTCAGACAGAACTTCCTTTGCCTTGTGTACCCCAACTTTGGCATAGTGGGCAGCCTTGATGACTGCCAGGGCTAAGGGATGGGTGCAGTCCTTTTCAACACAGGCGGCCAGCCCCAGGACTTCCTCCCGGGAATACTTTTCATCCATAAGCATATCGCTGATTCTTGGCTCACCCCTGGTTAATGTGCCGGTCTTATCAAACAAAATCACATCAGAATCAGCCAGCTGCTCAAGATATATCCCTGCCTTGACCAGAACACCCGATCCTGCCAGTCGACCCACTGTAGCCACAGTGGCCACAGGAGCGGCCATAATCAGGGCGCAGGGACAACCGGCAATGAGTACAGCCACTGCCCGGCTCAAATCTCCAGACAAATACCAGGTCAAACCGGCTATAAACATGATCAGCGGAGTAAACCAGGCAGCATAACGGTCAATAAACCTGGTTGCACCTGGTTTATAGGCTTCTGCGTTTTCCACCAGCCTGATGATTTTGCCCACCATGGTTTCCCGGCCCACTTTCAGGGCCTCAATGGTCACCACTCCATTATGATTCAGGGTTCCAGCCAGAACTTCATCATCCTCCTTTCTCAGGACCGGAACCGACTCTCCAGTTATGGCTGACTCATCAATCATGGTTCGACCCTGGATTATCCTGGCATCCACCGGAATTCTCTCACCAGGCTTGACCAGCAGCATATCACCTGGTTTTACCATTGAAATGGACACTTTTTGTTCCTCATTGCCCTTGAGCAGTGTGGTTTCTTCGGGTGTAACCTCGCTCAGCCTGCGAATGGATTTCCTGGCAGAGTCGCTGGTTACTTCTTCCACCAATGCCCCCAGGGTCATGATAAAGGCCACAACCGCTGCAGTTAAAAGCTCCCCCTGGATCAGGCAGGCAACAATAGCCAGACTGACCAGTTCGTCCACGTTTACCTTTTTGTTCCAGAGCCCCTGCATGGCCCCGATGATTATGGGCATTCCATTAACACCAATGGACGATAAAATTAAAGCAATTGCCAGGGCTTCCGGGCCGATCCCCTTAGACTGAAGGATAAATCCTGCCAGGGCTGCAGCACCTCCAGCCATTGTTGTATAAAATTTTCTAACGGTGAACAGATCCTGATACACCCCCAGACTGGAAAACCTGCCGATCATGACTACCTCCAAAATATAGTTTAGACTGCAAACTTTTTTGCATTCAAATTATTTGATAGTCAAGATAAATTTTCACAGGCTTGGGATAAAACATAAACTTATGAGAGGCCTTTTGTTTGGTCTATCTTTGACAATGCATACTTGATGACCTAACATCAGTACATCAACTAACGATCATAACATTTTTAAAGGAGTCATCATGCGTACCACCCTCAACATTGAAGACGATGTTTTAAATGC
>NZ_JYNP01000092.1 GCF_000934755.1 Desulfonatronovibrio magnus | reverse complement strand
AGACAGTTGAGAAAGCCAGAAAGAAGGGTTATAAGATTTCCAGGATCGAGCGCTTCAGGTATAGGTGCCGGTATTTTACCGATTCAGGGGTAATTTGCCGAGGTTTCGCCATTCAATATCGAAGCACGGTACCCAGACATGCTCATTCCCGAGCCTTCTTTTGAAGAAGCCAAGGCATACATGCAAAAAATTGACAAGGCTTTTACATGGTTGACAGCGCAATTCAAAGAGTAGTTCAAAACTATCTCCAGAACCTGTCTGCGTTGGGCATCCCCGTGGAACGTGGAATAATCTTCGGTTCCCACGCCCGAGGCTCGGCAACCATATGGAGTGATATTGATCTCCTGGTGATATCGTCCCGGTTTGACGCTCCACGAACCCGCGAGGTGTTGAATATGTTGTGGCGGGTAGCTGCTCGTGAAGATGCCCGGATCGAGCCTGTACCCTGCGGAAAAATTGAATGGGAATCTTCCACGGAAAGCGCCATTGTGGAAGTTGCCCGCAGAGAAGGTCTTGAAGTTGCGGCATTGTGACACTACAGAGGCATTCAGGAGGGGAGCATTACGAGTTTTTTGAAAATGGATGGGGACAGTCCCGAAGCCAGGGACAGTCCCCGTGCAATGCCGTAGTTTATAGCTTTTTACACAAAGATAGCCTTAACACACCCCATTCATATTTTGTTTTCAAAAAACTCGTAATGCTCCCTTCAGGAGAGCCAACAAACTCGCTAATATAAGGGACAAACGCAATATGCTTTACTTATGGTTCGCTGTGGTCAGGCTACTTTTAGATGAAGATTTTTCCCTACTGCTTGAGCATAATTTACTAAAGTTGAAAGCCTGATATCCTCAGCGTGGTTTTCAATTCTAGAAATAGCTGATTTTTTGGTATTCAATATTGAGGCAACCTGTTCTTGAGTGAGCCCTGCTTCAAGACGTGCCTGCTTCAAGAGGACACCAATCTTAAATTGCTCATATCCTTTATCAAAGCTCTCTTCAAAACTGGGGCTTTTCTTTTTTCTTTTTTCAATATATTTATCTAAATCATCCATTAGCCGTCCTCCTGCTAAAAATATTCTTTCTTACGCTTTTCTGCTAATTCAATTTCCTTTTTAGGCGTTTTTTGGCTTTTCTTTTGAAATGAGTTTGTCAAAATTATCAGCTCGTTTCCATAGAAGAAGCCAAGCAAACGAAAAGTGTTTTTTCCAACATCAATTCGAACTTCCCAAATATCGTCCGTATTTACCAGTTTTTTAAAATACTTAGATGGTACACGGTCAATTTCTTGGATTAATTTCAATACCCATGTCACTTTCATAACTTGCGCATCAGTCAGGTTATCCAAATGATCTTCAACAGGGCAATTTCCAGACACTGAACGATAGAATTCAATGGTCTTCATTCATTTAAAGTACACATATATGTTAACAATGTCAATTATAAGTGTAAAAAACAGAAACATACAAATTATACTATATTCAGACCGGGAACAAAGATCCCAATGAAATCCCGCTTTGCGGGTCACTTCGTGAATTTCACGGGACAAGCGGCTTGCTGTCCATAGACTTTGGGATGAAGGAATGGAATGAGTTTGACCCCAAGGAGATTGTCCGCAAGTACAGGCAGTTTGTATATGAGACAGGGGCAGCTGAAAGCCAGGAGTCAGGGGACAGTGAAGAGCTTGAAGAGAGGGATTGATCCAAGGAAACGCAACATAAGGGACAGGTTCTTTAAGCTCTGCTGGATTTCACTGGGTTTATCCTGATATTTAAGTATGATGGTTAGGTCCGACCCCAAACCGCCTGATAGTACAAGCTATTATCCGCTACGGAATAATATAAGGCAGTAGAGCTTTAACCTCAGATCACGCAGAAGGTCTATGGTTAAGGCAAAATGAAATTTCTTATCAGCGAAAATCAGCGCAATCAGCGTCAAAAATGTCTTTCTCTTTGCTTTTTTTATATGCCAGGATTATGATTTGAAATTTATAACAATATCAGTTAACGATATAATTTTAGCATGCCTTCATTGAAAAAAATCGATTTATAGGCAATGATATTAGATATTTACAGAGGAATTCCGGGGTAAGACCCTATGGTTCCGTTACAGAAGCATACAGAGTAATGAGCAATGACAGAGAAAAATATTTACGTCCCTGAAGTGATTGCGGGACGAATCCTGGTAATTCGTGGGCATAAAGTTCTGTTGGGTAATGACCTTTCTGAACTATACGGAGTAGAACACCGAGTCCTGATGCAGGCTGTCAAGCGAAATTTAAAGCGCTTCCCATCTGATTTCATGTTCCAGATTACCAGGGAAGAATGGGAAAGCTTGAAATCACAATTTGTGACATCAAGATGGGGCGGAATTCGCAAGATGCCTTTTGCCTTTACCGAACAGGGTGTGGCCATGCTTTCAAGCGTATTAAACAGCGACCAGGCAATCCAGGTTAATATCCAAATCATGCGGGCTTTTACAAAATTAAGACATCTGGTGCTGGATAACGAGGAATTGCGAAATGAAATAGAAAGTCTGCGCAAGGAAACCGAGGGAAAATTCCGAGTTGTATTTGAAACCCTGGATCATCTCTTAGCTGAAGATGCCGAACCCAAGAAGAAAATTGGTTTTATCGCCAAAGAAAAAGAGGCTGGTTACGGAAGTTAATTTCTTATCCCTTATGAAACACATGCAGTGTCCTGCTGCAAAGCAGGGTTTCATTGGGGGGGCTTCTAAGGTCTGAAAACAGGCTAATTTGGGACACCTGCCTGGTGAAATGCTGCCTTGCAGCCCAGCTCTGCTGGATTTCACTGGGTTTGTCCCGATATTTAAGTATGATGTTTAGGTCCGACCCCAAAGCGAACAACAGAACAAACTGAATCTGCAGCGGCTGAAACATCTTGGGGTCACCCCCCCTGCAGAGTGGCAGAGACTTGGGCCGATAAAAAAGGAGATGAGAAATGAATACAAAACCCTTATTTGTCAGGGCTGAATGGGATAATGAAGCAATGGTCTGGGTGGCCACCAGCGAGGATGCCCCCGGCCTTGCTACTGAATCAGACACTCTGGAAAATCTTGTCCATAAACTGAAGATCGTCATCCCTGAACTTCTTGGGGCCAATGGAGTGGATTTGTCCCAAGAAACTCCATTTGAACTATTGAGCAGGAGATTTGAGATCGCACAGGGGACTGCTGTCTGATGGCCGATTATACAGAGGATCTTAAAAAGATTCTGCGTGAAGCCAAGTGTACTTTTGAAAGACAGGGAAAAGGCGATCATGAGCTATGGTACAGTCCAATAACTGAAGTCAGGTTTGTGGTGGACAATGCGATAAAATCAAGACATACGGCCAATGCCGTTCTGAAGCAGGCTGGACTGCCTAAAAGATTTTAACAATCATACCTGGAGCCGTTCTTTTTAAGGATGACCAGGCGCCAGGCGGTTTACGTAAAGACTGGAGACAGTTTGGTCCGAATCGTTGATTACAAAAAGGATGGACGGTTCTTGCGAGCCGGTGATAGGCTGCGAAAAAAATAAGCGGGTTGCGGAGAATTATAAGCATGAAGCAGGAAGGAGGTCATTATGCCGAAACTGAATATTACAAAAGAAGAATTTGCTTCAAATTTCCAGAAGTATCTTTTTCGCTTGGAGACCACGGGAGACGAACTCATTGTAACCTCACGAAAAAAACCTGTATTTATAATTAAACCGTTTCAGCCTAAACAGTCAGTTGATGCCGTGTTTGGGCCATATCGCGGCAAGGTACACTATGCCGGTGATATTTTGGAACCTGAGAGCCAGGAATGGGCGGAAACATGACATACGTGCTCGATACTTGTGCTTTGCTCTGGTTGACCCTTGATCCGGAAAAACTCTCACAACCGGCATCTGATCACTGCAAAAATATAGATGAGACAGGCGCATGTATTGCCTCAGTTACTATTTGGGAGATTGGAGTAAAAATTCAAAAGGGCAAGCTGAATATTGGCATGCCCATTAAATCATTTGCGGCATTGCTTGCGCAAGTCAAGATAGAACAGGTCCCCATAGATACAGAACTCTGGCTGGAGTCACTGGATTTGGATTGGAATCATCGAGATCCAGCCGACAGGCTGATTGTCGCACTCGCTAAACAGCGCAATCTCCCCATTATACCATCAGACAATGTGATTCGTAATTATTATCCTTCCGTTATCTGGTAGTTGCTTGAATTTGAAAAGCCGTTACGTAAAAGCGGTAAAAAGTGGCTTTTTTACCTGAATCACGTGGCACGTAAAATGAGTAAAAAAAGGGAATGATACCGCCTGATGATGGTGATTGATTTCTGACGACTTCCGGGCAATGGCCTGGTAAGGCCAGAAAATCGCCGAATATCACCCGCTGCCTCATTCCAGCAAGATTGACCAGGCTTGGCCTGGCGCACCAGATCTCCGCAGATGAAAGAATTAAAATCTCCTGATCAGCGTAGATCAGCGCAATCAGCGTCAAAAAATCTTATTTCTTTGCTCTTTGCTTTCTCTTTGCCTTGATGCCCCCATGTGTCAGGAATTATAATTTGAAATTTGAAATGATATCAGTTAACTATAGATTTTTTCGCATACCTTCATTCAGAAAATCGATGTATCGACAATGATATCAAATGCTTATAGAAACAGTTCGGGGTCAGACCCCCTTGGCCTACTAAAGTGTTAGAAACCATAAGGAGAATCCTGCCCACCCCGGTTAAACGACAGAGGGTTTAACTGGGCTAATTATTACTAAACTAAGGAGAAAAAAGATGCTTGCTGTACGTGCTGTTTATGAAAACGGACAAATTCACTTGGAGAAAGATGTGCAATTGTCCGGCCGATACAATTTGATTGTCATTTTTGACAATTTTGAGAAATCCGAAGAGTTGGGAAACAGGACAGGAGGTCTACATAAGAATGGTCAAGATCCTTGTTCAGAGAATCAGGAACTCATAAATTTTTCCTTGTCCTGTCTTGAGTATGCGTATGGCGGTGATGAGCCCGAGTACACGGACAACATGCTCAAATCCGTCAACCCTGAGTTCCAGCCATGAAAGAACGTGATATCATATTGGTGGCCTTGGTCCAGGCTGACAACCGGAACAAAAGACGACCAGCACTTATCTTGAGACAAATGCCAAAATTCGGCGACCTGCTCATTTGTGGAATCAGCACGCAAACCCATCAGAGCATACCGAATTTTGACGTAATTCTGGAACAAGAAAGCCCAGAATTTGGGCAAACTGGTCTGGTCAGAACGTCAGTAGTCCGGCTTGGATTTATAAACGTCATCCCCGTGAGCAAAGCGAGCGGCGTACTCGGAAATATCAGGCAAGAGCTTCATACAACTCTGCTTGATCGACTTTGTCAGTATTTAAAAAAATCTACCGCCTTGAAATGAGCGACAATTATGTCTTATCCAGGTGATGTTAATTTTAAAAAGAATCCTGTCCACCCCGGTTAAACGACAGAGGGTTTAACTGGGCAGGCGGAACACTTGGGAGGAAACGAAAAAAAAGGGTTCATCCGGTTCAAGCGTACGTAGCCGGGAAAAGGCTTTGAGCAATGTTGACCGCATATTAGGGCCAAGACATAAGATTTTTTTTGTCTCTCGCCCCCTCGAAGACTCGGTAGAGCTGCAGAGCTTTGGAAAAGAGATAAGTTTTCTCATGCCTTGCTCTGCCTGCCCAGTGAAATATTTACCCTGAAGGGATTAACCTATCTGCGAAGATCTGCGAGATCTGCGGTTAAATTCTTCTGGCTTCATTCTTCAGGCATTAAGGCAAAGATTAAGAGTTTTTAGCCGCTGATGGAGATGATCTCCGCTGATAAAAAAGATATTAATTCTGGTTCCTGGAGACTAATGAGGGAATTTGAACAAAATCCACGGCTAACGTCGAAGAGCCTCGAAAAACCATATCGCATAATATACCACATGAAACCAGATCAAATTAATATCTTGGCAGTTATTCATAGTTCCAGAGATTTGCTGAAAGAAGCATAAATTTTGATAAACACACAAAAGGACACGGAAACGTTGAAGAATCGGAATCCCGACTACGGATCCCGGACCACGGATTACGGGTTCATACCCCCATACACCCATACTCCCATACATAAAACCGACAACTTATAACTACTCACATGAAAAATGTAGCATTCATCCCAGCCCGGGGCGGATCAAAACGCATCCCCCGCAAGAATATCAAAAACTTCTGCGGGCAGCCCATTATCGCCTATTCCATCCAGGCGGCACAAAGATCCGGGCTTTTTGACCGAATAATAGTTTCAACTGATGATGAAAGTGTAGGGGCTTCTGCATATTTCGAAGCAGGAACGATAGACTTCAATTTTCATACAGGGCTCACCTATGGCTAATGAATTTGTTCCGGATGAAGTCCAGTTGAGGAAAAAGATTCATACCTTAAGGGGTGAGCAGGTAATGCTTGATCGCGACCTGGCGGATCTTTACGGTGTGAAAGCAATCCGTCTCAGGGAGCAGGTCAAGCGCAACATCAAACGCTCTCCAGAAGACTTCATGTTTCAACTCACAGAGGCAGAGGTTGACCTCCTGGTATCGCAAAATGCGATACCTTCACGCAAACACCTTGGCGGATCTTTGCCATATGCTTTTACTGAACAAGGGGTTGCAGGTATTTCAGGGGTTTTGACCAGTGACAGGGCAATCCAGGTCAATATCGCTGTAATGCGGGCTTTCGTGCGAATGCGTCGTTTTCTTGCTGCCAATGCTGGGTTGCTTCAGCGTATGGATACCTTGGAACAACGGCAATCTTGATGAAAATGGAAGTCCCTTGGAAATGGAAATCCTGGATGCTTCAAGATGTGTGTCAATGGATGAATTCAACATTATGATGCCCATGAGTAAGGATAAGATCATACCCATGCATGCGTAAGCAGTAAAAGAAATTACCCAAGAAACACGTGGAAGGAAACGGAATTTGAAGATTTCTTTTCCGTGTTTTTCAGTGAGTTCCGCCTGCCCTGTGTAACCGGGGCCCCCTCTGGGGTGTTACACTGGGGTGGGCAAAATCTTTTTTTTACAAGATAATACAATGGTATCCGGCCCAGCCCCCGGACAACAGACAAAGGAGTTGACATGTCTCACATAATGACTTTTGAGAATATCCTTGAAGAAGTGAGTAAGTTGCCTCTTGAAGATCAGGATATGTTCAGAGAAATCCTCTCCAAGAGAATCATGGAACGTCGGCGTAACCAGCTTTTTGATGAAATACGGGAAGCAAGAGAGGAATATAATGCTGGAGAGTGTCATCCCGTAAGTGTGGACGACCTGATGAACGAGATCTTTACGTGAAACGACTCCTGGTTCGTTCCCCATCCTTTGTTCGTGCGGCAAAGCGATTTGTCAAAAAGCGCCCTGAATTTGGAGATGACTTACAAAATGCGCTGACTTTGCTTGAAAACGACGTTTTTCATCCAAGCCTGAAAGCACATAAGCTTCAGGGCAAGCTGGCAGGATCATGGGCATGTTGTGTCGGATATGATCTCAGGATTATCTTCCGTCTTGGAAGGTATGAAAAGCAAGAGGCCATTTTTTTGGAAACAATGGGTACACATGACGAGGTTTATTGAAATTTGCCAAAAAAAACTTTCCCCTGTCTTCCGTGTTTTTCCGTGTATTCCGTCTGCCCCGTGTAACCGGGGTCCCCTCTGGGGTGTTACACTGGGGTGAACGAAGTTCTTCTGATTTTTCTTTTTTTCTGACCACGGACTTTGGATCACGCATCCATCCGAAACATCCTTAGCTGTAAACAACCCCAAGGCCTCAGTTGGGAAAAAATCGCATTCCAGAGGCCTGATCATTCAGCACAAACAGCTGAAATCATCAACAGTCAAAATGCGGAGCATGGGTGATGCTATATTTTTTACCTAAATCATGTGTTACGTAAAAGCGGTAAAAAAAGAATTTATTAGCCACAGACAAGAAAGGCAGACGAGTAGGACAGACGTAAGATAATTTCCAGTGGAGGACTTCTCCAGCAGAGCAAGCCGCCAGGTATTTAACTGGGGTTTGAATGGGAAATTGAACTGGAAAATATCAATGATAGCAAGGCATAGCAGAAAATTCCGTATACCTCCAATGAGAAATAAGGCGTACTGCTTATGATACTCGCTGGTTACAAGAGGAGCTTAGGGTCAGACCCCATGCCTCAGGACAAAACCATGGGCTGCTGGATATACAGCCTGTTTTTTACCTGTTTTACGTGCTACGTGAAACCGGTAAAAATGTTGCTTTTTTACTCAAAACACGTGGCACGTAAAAGCGGTAAAAAGTAGCTTTTTTACCTAAATCACGTGGCACGTGGAATAGGTAAGGCAAGACAAAGTGGCCATTTATTTCGGCCTGAAATTTGCTCTGAATTTACAAAAACATAGTTAAAGACAAACCATGCCCATAGTTGATCAAGAATATCAGCTATTTCCTGGCCCTGAAGTAGATGTCAAAAGAATCTTGCGGGCTGGAAGTAATCCAGCAAAATGAAATCATTGAACGTACAAGCGAGTTTATCAAAAGTGAACAAAAATACTGGAAAAAACTTTGCTCTTATCGGTGCAGGGGGCTACGTGGCCCCTAAACATATGAGAGCCATAAAAGATATAGGAGGCAAACTGGTTGCAGCTCTTGACCCGGCAGACTCTGTAGGCATCCTGGACAGCTATTCCTATGATGTTGATTTTTTTACCGAGTTTGAGCGTTTTGACCGCCATGCTGAAAAACTGCGCAGGCTCGGAAATGAAAAGCGCATCCATTATTTATGTCGGTATCTGCTCGCCCAATTATCTGCACGACGCCCATATCCGCTTTGCCCTGCGCATAGGCGCGGATGCCATCTGCGAAAAACCCCTTGTTCTCAATCCCTGGAATCTGGATGTATTATCAGAAATGGAAGAAGAAACAGGGCGGAAAGTGAACTGTATTCTCCAGCTCAGGCTTCACCCCTCCATCATTGCTCTTAAAGAAAAGATCGACAGCCAGGGAAAAGACAAAAAATTCGATATAGACCTGACTTATATCACTTCCAGAGGGAAATGGTATTTCAATTCCTGGAAAGGAAACCCTGAAAAATAAGGAGGAATAGCCACCAACATAGGCATTCACTTTTTTGATATGCTCATGTGGATATTCGGCCCGGCCAGACATAAAGAACTCCATTACTCATCCTCCAGAAGAATGTCCGGCTATATCGAGCTTGATAGAGCCAGAGTGCGCTGGTATCTTTCCTTGGACAGAAATGATCTGCCTGCCTCTGCTGTCCAGCAGGCCAAGCCGGCTTTCAGATCCATCACCATTGACGGAGAAGAACTGGAATTTTCCTCAGGCTTTACAGACCTGCATACATTAAGTTATCAGCATATTCTAAATGGCAATGGGTTCGGAGTAAAAGAAGCCCTGCCCTCCACTAATCCGTTTCCGAGCTGCGAAACTCTCAACCTGTTCACAGGGAAAACGGTACTGTCCATCCCATGCTGAGAAGTAAACTATAAGGATTTGGAACAGTCTCTGTTCCAAACCCAATTATCTACACAGAGGTGATTATAATGGATATTAATAATGTTTCCAAAGATGATTTAAAAGAACTTATACAGGAAGCTTTTAATGATGTTTTAACCAAGCGCAAAGATATATTAGAAGATGCAGTTTCAGAAGCATTGCTGGACATTAAATTTGGTTTAGCAATGGAAGAGGCTGACAATGGGGAATATGCTACAGAAAAAAGTGTTATGGACAAACTTAAGACATAACTAATCAGACTGAAAATCTCCCAATTGCTGCGTCGCTACAAAAAGTTCAAACTCTTACGTATCTTAAATACGCTGCAACCTTGAACTATTTATACGTCCGCGGAAAGACCGTTGCATGCTGTCGTTTCTTTGGGACAGGGCAATGGAATTCTCTGGGTGATCACGCTCTATGAGCCCAGTACAAAGCTATGGAGCGACAATTTTAAAAAAAGGAGGGGCTGACATGGCTTGTCCACTGTGTAAAGGAAATACGGTTTCTGGAACAACCATTCTTCCTTTTGAAATGAAAAACGGCAAGGTGATTGTTGTTCTCAATGTGCCGGCCAGAATCTGCAATCAATGCGGTGAGGAATATGTGGATATGAAAGTTGCCAGAAAAGTTGAGCAGCTTCTAGATCGTGTTGAGCGAGACGGATTGATGATGGGGTTCGTGGAATACGGGGACGCTGCTTGAGGTCAGAGGTAGGCAGGAAGCGGCATGAGAGAAGCTTATAAGTTGTTAAATGGGGAGTGTTTTTGCTTCCCCCTTAGCGCTCCCCCCTTACCTCTTGCCCCTTCCCACTTACCGTATTCGCCACGAGCCACCAGCTACCAGCTATGAGCTACGAACTATCAGCCACGAGCTATGAACTACCAGCTATGAGCTAAAACCATGAGCAAAAAAAAGAATCCAGCCCTTCCCCATTTAAAAGACAGCCCCGCTGTCCGCTCATCAGCAGCTGAGTACCTGACCTTTGTGGCGGCCACTGGCAAGGGCGGCGTTGCTGCGGTTTACGCCGATGAAAACATCTGGTTGACCCAGAAAATGATGGGTGTGCTTTATGATGTTGAAACGCACACTATCAACTATCACTTGAAAAAAGTATTCACCGACAGGGAGTTGGAAGAAGAATCAGTTGTTCGAAATTTTCGAATAACTGCTGCTGACGGCAAAAGCTACAACACCAAGCACTATAACCTGTCTGCAATTATTGCCGTAGGCTACAAGGTCAACTCCGAGCGGGCCGTACAATTTCGCAAATGGGCTACGGGAATCATTGAAGAGTTTACCATCAAAGGGTTTACCATGGATGACGAGCGCCTCAAAAATGGCGGTTCCATCCTGTCTGATCAATACTTTGAAGAACAATTGCAGCGCATCCGGGAGATTTGTCTTTCTGAGCGAAAATTTTACCAGAAGATCACTGACTTATACGCCACTTCCATAGATTACGATGTGAGCGCTCAAGCCACCAGGCGTTTTTTTGCCACTGTGCAGAACAAACTGCACTGGGCCATACATGGCCAGACAGCGGCTGAAGTCATCTATACCCGCGCCAATGCCGCAAAAATGAACATGGGACTCACAACCTGGAAGGATGCGCCGGAAGGAAAAATTCAGAAATTTGACGTCTCTGTTGCCAAAAATTATCTGACAGAGCATGAGATGGCCCAACTGCAGCGACTGGTTGCGGCCTACCTGGATATTGCAGAAGATATGGCGTTGCGTAAGATTCCCATGACCATGCAGGATTGGGAATTACGCCTGAATCGTTTCATAGAGGCCACTGATCGTGAGATATTGCAGGATGCAGGGAAAGTGACAGCTGAAATTGCCAAGGTTCATGCAGAAAGCGAATAATTTGAAAAGTACCGAATAATTCAGGATCAGTTTTTTGAGAGCGATTTCGACAGGATGATAAAACAGGGTGATCAGGACGACGATGAAAAAAATGACATGGACAAAGAGCAAACTTAAAGCCAGTGAAGTAAGCGGCAAGTGTCTTTGCTTAACCCCATACCCCTTGCCTCTTACCACATTCGCTTTGACGCCACAAGCTACCAAACACGAACTAAATACGATGCATCAACAACTGACATTGAAAAATTCAAAAAAAGACCACACAAGGCGGTCATTTCCCCTGTATTTGAGGCTCCGACGGTTCTTGTCAGCAATATGTTTGAATATGTAAAATTATGGTTGAAGCGGAACACAAATCTGGAGACGATGTTATACTGGCAGCAGGCTGAAAATTTTACAAAGCAAATTTGATTTTGCCAAATGAATCCAAAGCTGTTACTTCATATTATTGCATGCTCAATGCAGCAAAATCAATGCTTTCCGCTAATAAAATTGATTTCAAAAGCTACCATGGATTATCAGGAAAATCCAACGGAAGCAAAACGAGCTTGGCCAACGAAGTATCTGAAATCAAAAATGAAGGCATATTGATATCACTTGCTGAATATTACAAGTTGAATCTGCATAAAGATACATTTTCATTGAAAGATATTTTATATAATATACCATTTGTTCATAGATCATTTACTGTTACCTACAAAGGAACTCAAAATCTATTTATACCCATAGTAAATACACACTTTGTCAAACAAAAACAAGGAAAAGAGGCATGGTTCTGTGCTGAAATTACTGATCAAAAATACTGTAAAAAAAGTTTTTTTGCAAAACAAGGTGGATGGGAACATGATAAGGGTCAAGATGGTAAATTTATCATCAGAAGAAAACATCGATTTAGGTGGGATACATCCAGAGGTGTAAAAAAAGCGGATAGAATTAAAAATCTTGTTAAGTATCATAATAAAATCAGAAGAGATATTAAATACATACACGGTGCTCAAAGATTATGGTATTACAAAAGAAACGATAAGGAAGAGCAAATACTTCATTGGCCTATTCCGATTTTGATATTCACGGCTATGCACAGGCTCAGCGAATTGACCAGATATGATCCCAAAAGGCTGCGACGGCATTTTGAATGCCAACATAACTGGCTGTTGTCTGTATTTCTCAATCTGGCCACAGACAATTTTATTGACCAGATTGCCAGTGATATTACAGGACATGAGTTGATGATTCCGGGTTATCGGTGAGTTATGAGGTGTGATCAACTTGTTAACACAAACAGCAATGGTAGGATGCAGGAAAAAGGCGCTTCCCCCTTACCTCTTGCCCCATTCCCGTTCGCTACGAGCCATGAGCCACCAGCTTTTGTGAATGAAACTATCGACATATTTGCGAGGCCATAGCCAAAGCTCTTATGCTTTGAGCTTTCCTGGTCGTACTCGAACGTGTCAACAAAATGAAAAAAATGAACCATCTCAAATATCGACCCAAAAGCAGTTGAATGGCAAGCAAAATGAACCAAGTTCATTTTGAATCCTGGGCAATTCTCTGGGTGATCACGTTCTATGAGCCCAATACAAAGCTATGGAGCGATAATTTTAAACCTAATCTGTGAAAAGCCATGGAACCGAATATTGATAAATTGATAGGCTTCTGGATATTCGAAGCAGACCAAGCCTTAAAGGTTGCCGATCATCTTGTGGAGAAAGGTGATTTCTCCTATGCCTTGTTTTTTGGTCATCTGGCCTTGGAAAAAATGTTAAAAGCATTGTGCGTGTAGGAGCTGCGGGAACATGCCCCTCCAATCCACAATCTTAACAGACTTGCAAAAATTGCTGGAATTGAACTTGATAAACAGGCTGAGAGTGATTTTGTGACTGTAACTGCCTTTAATATTGAATCCAGATATCCAGACTTTAAAAGTTCTTTTCGTAAAAAATGTACACAGCAATTTACCACAGCACAGATGGAAACAATAATGAGGTATTTCAAATGGCTGAAATCCCAACTGAGCTAAAAGAACTTATGCGGAATTATATTGCCCAAGTCAATCAGGTCAAACAGGTTGACAGAGCCTATTTATATGGCTCTTATGCCAAAGGCAAGGCCAATAAATGGAGTGACATCGATGTAGCTATTGTAAGTCCTGACTTTTCTCAGGATCTTTTTGAGGAAAGGGTTTTATTGATGAAATTGGCTCTAAAACTTGATGATCGGATCGAACCAAGTCCGTTCCGGCCTGAAGACTTTAGTATTGATAACCCACTGGTCAACGAGATTAGTGCTTTTGGCATTGAAATCAGCTCTAAGTAGGGCAATCGGTAAACGAAGGATAGGTAACGGTAGATGTCAAGAAAGTTGCCCACTAATCTGCACTAATCTACACAAATAGAAATGTTCTTATCCGCGAAGCGGAAATAATTGGTGCAGATTCGTGAAAATTCGTGGGAGAAAAAAAAGAATTGCCCACAAATCTGCATCAAATTTACGCTAATGAAAAACGATTCTTTCGCAAGGTGATTAAATTCCGCTTGTAAAATTTAGAAAAGGAGTGACCAGAATGAACACTTCAATTGGTGAAAAATACGTTGTTGATGAAAATGGAAAAGCTACTGCGGTTATCCTTCCCATCGAAAGCTTTAAAAAAATACTCAAAATACTTCACAATGCTGATGATCAATCTGAAGATCACGACTTTTATCAGTCGCATGAGTTCAAAAGGTTGGTAAAAAAGGGAACGGAAGATATTAATATGGGCAAAGCCAGTCCATGGAAGGATGTTTGGAATGAGTTATGAAGTATATCTTACTCCAACCTCTCAGAAATCCATTAAAAAGTTGGCCAGGAAGTACCCCTCAATAAAAAATGATCTTTTGCATACTATTCAGGCTTTAGAGGTGGACCCGACTACTGGAGCCTCTATTCCAGGTTGGAACAACAAAGTCTGGAAGGTCAGAACTGCAAGCACAGATGCAAAGAAAGGAAAAAGTGGAGGCTTTCGTACAATTTACTTTTGGCAAGAAGGCTGCAAAAAGGTATATTTATTATTTACCTACGCAAAAAGTGCCAAGGTAGATGTCAATAGTAAGGAAATCGCCAAGTTTATTGAAGG
>NZ_JYNP01000091.1 GCF_000934755.1 Desulfonatronovibrio magnus | reverse complement strand
TTATTGAGCAAGAAACAAATTAGAAAAATAAATGCCGGGAGAGCCAGTCCCCGTGCTCAATCCCTCACTCATAGGTTTACCTGAAGCTGCCCCGAAGGGGCCACTTTTTCCGTGCAAGGTCGCGGAAAAAGCTTAGTAACTTACCGTTTCAATCCTGTAGAAAAAAACAAGAATTTTTTTTTAACCTTGACAGGAGCAATAATGCCCAGGAACCTTCAGCCTTCAGCCTTCAGCCTTCAGCCTTCAGCCTTCAGCCTTCAGCCTTCAGCCTTCAGCCTTCAGCCTTCAGCCTGAAAAGTAAGATTATCGCCCCAACTTAACGATCCTTGTTCAAATTGGGTTGTGGGCACAGCCCGCATTAGTGAATTAAGATAAGCATATCCAAAACATGAAGCTCTGTAACACTGCAGCGACACTCATTTACATTTTTCAGAAACGCGTAATTCTTTCCAGGCAGATGCCAGGCGAGCCATTCCCCGCGCTCAAAGTTGGTGGCTGTAAAAAGTCTCTCATTCAGTCAATTCGGGATAAACATGCATATCCGGGCTGACCTGACCATACTCCTGGGCCTTTTGAAAGCTTTCATCAGCTCTAACCATATCACCCCGTCTGGTGGCCGCGATGCCTCGCCATAGCCAGAGGTTGCCTGGATTTCGCCATCCTTCCTGAATAAGTTCGTCAAAAATATTAAAGGCCTGCAAATGTCTGTCTCTCGCTACTGCTACATAGCCCATCCACTCCCGGCCTTCGGGGTGCTCCATGACCTGTTCTTCATGGTCCCTGAGCAGCCTGTCAGCCCGGCCTGATTTTCCCTGAAGGTGTAAAGCCTGAGCAAGAGCAAGTACAGCCCTCCATTCGCCTTCATTGTTTTCCACAGCCTTGGATGCCCATTTCTCAGCATGGGCAAACTCCTGGGCAGCCAGGCTGGCAAGAGCCATTTCCAGACGCAGCCCCTCTTCTCCCTGGATATCTATTGCCTGCTGATAAAAACCAAGAGCCTGTTCACTCAGGCCGGCACTTACAAAAAACCTTGCAGCTTCCAGCATGATGGCATTATCAGCAGGCACTGAATCTAAATAAGCCAGGTAATATTGCATAGCTATATTCATTTCGCCGGCCTGATTTGCTGAGCGGGCAATCTTAAGCAGCAATGAATCTCCAAGGTCATCCCCTGAAATTTGCAGGTAAGCCTCAAGGGCCTGGTCGGACAGTCCGGCATCAAGCCTCAAGTCTCCCAGGGCTTCCAGGCTTTGCTCATCACCAGCTTCCATTAAATCAGCTGATACTTCTTCAAGCAGGGCCAGTGCCCTGTCAGTATCTCCCAAAGATCTGAGCTGTCCGGCCAAAAGGATCTTCTCCGGTACAACAAGACCTCGCAGACTGTGAAGTCTGTCAAAAGCCTGCACAGCTCTTTGCGGGTCCTGTTCAAGCATGGCAGCTCTGGCCTCAAGCAGGACAAGCTCCGGATCATGGGCAGCTATGGCATCAAGGCTGTCAAGGTAATCACGTGCTTCTTCAGGCCGCCCCTGGTCAATTAAAATGGAAATAATATCAACCTTTGCGGTATGGGATACTTCAGTTGCAGGGCTTTGATGGATAACCTGCCTGTATGTTTTTAAAGATCTGTCAGTCAGACCGGCCCAGCGGTAATTGCGGGCCAGGCGCAGCATATACTGATAATCTTCAGGTTCCTGAAGCGCAGCAACCCGCTCAAGAGCATGCACCGCATCCTCAAACATCTCCTCGGATTCAAAGAGGATCGAAGCCTCTTTAAAGGCCTCTACATATCCTGGATGATCTGCCATTACCTTTCTGTACTGAGTGATGGCGGATTGAGTTCGGCCTGTGCGCTGATACAGCCCGGCCAGCCTTAACCCTGCCACCCTGTCTCCGGGCTTTAGCTCAATATATCTTTCCAGAGCATCTATCGTTTGATCAGGCTGCTGAGACGCGTCATAAGCATCAGCCAGATTTCTCCATCTGTCAGCATCACCTGGATTATGCATCAGCCAGTAGTTAAGATGTGCTATCGCCATATCCAGCTTTCCCGCAAGAAAGGCCGAATCAGCCTTAAGCTGTGCAATCTCGAGCGTTTCGTAATCCAGTGGCCTTAACACATCATAAGCTTCATTATATTGCTGCTCACGCATCAGCAACCATGCGTAGCGCACCCTGGTCTGAGTTCCAGCCCGGCCGGAGTCAATGATTCTTTTGTATTCTTCCCGAGCAACCCTTGAATCTTCAGTATCCTCTGACCTTTGAGCAGCATAGGCAAGAGCTTCTGATATGGAAAAATCAGACGGATATCCGGCGGCCAGAGTTTTGAACATTTCTGTTGCTTCAGAATATCTGCCAAGCTCTAAGGCCAGCTCAGCCCGAGCTCTTAAATTGTCCTGGTCCGGAAACCTGCTCAGATATTCATAAGCCTGGTCCGGTTTGCCCATGGCCCTCAGAGCAATTGCCAGGTTGTTGGCAAACTCTCTGTTAACAGGTTCCTGCACGATTAGTTCTGAATAATATTCTTCAGCAGCCCCAAATTTTTCCAGCTGCATGGCCAGTTGAGCTCTTGCCCTTAAATTTTCAGGCGATGGAAATCGCGCAAACAACTCATAGGCCGGGGCAAGCTTTCCTGAGGCACGCAGGGCTATGGCCAGGCTGTTTTTTATTTCCTCATCAGCATGTCCAGCCTTAATCAGTTCCTGATAAAGACCAGTAGCCTGATCAAAGAGCTGCATCTGCATGGCCAGGTCTGCTCTTTCCCTGAGATTTTCCTGAGTAGGATTGGAGCTTAGCACCTCAAATGTCTTTTCCAGCTCACCCATGTTTTGAAGTGCCATGGTCAGCTGTTGCCTTGCATGAAGATTATCCTCCTGAGATATGTCCATGTTCAGATAAACCTGTAAATGCTCTGCAGCCTGTACCCACAACCCCATGGCCATATAAGACGAAGCAGCTTGAATCCTGTATTTTGGATTTGCAGGATTATGACTTATAAGTATTTCAAAATCGTGGACAGCGCTAACATGCTGATTATTTTGAGCCAGCATGCCAGCCCTTCTTTCTAATTGCTCCAGGTTCATGTGACGATGGCTTAAACCAGTGAGAACTTTACTGGCCTCTTCAGGTCTGCTCATGTCCATAAGACTCCGAGCAAGCCCGAGAACCGCCTCCACATTGTCTGGTTCCAGATTAAGCGCCTTCTCAAAACTTGCCTCTGCCAGAAAAGGGTTAAATACTTCCAGAGCGAGAGAACCCTTAAATGTCAGATATCCTGGATTGTCCGGATCCAAACTCACAGCCTTCTCCATTTCAGCCAGTGCTGACTCTGTCTGACCCTGACGAACCAGCTGTTCCGCCTTCTGGTAATGCGCGTAAGGATCTCTTAAAACATCGGGCCTGACCCAGAATATCGCTCCAAGGGCAAAGGCAATCCAGAAAAAAACAAAAAGCCCCAGATAGAGATTTCTGCGGGATACATTAATTGTCCTGGTTGTAGACATATTCAGGATTCTCCTCTTCTGAAAAATCGCCCGGACTTAAAGCAGACAAAACCACCTGAGACATGGACCAGATGGCTATGGCTGAAACAAAAACATTGGCTGCAATGATTCTTGGCTCGCACGTACCAAGAAACAAGGCTACAAAGGGCATGACCATATTCAGCACCAGTATGATAAACTGAGGCAGCACCGCCACAATAGGAGGTTTGCTGCGCAGGGAGCTCAGGCAGGCGTTGATGGCATTATTGACGCAGTATCCCGGTTTTTTTTCTTTGGGATACTTAAAAGCCCGGATTATCCCCGCCATATATACAGGAAAGAGCCCGGCCAGCATTCTGAACTGCTTGCCCGGCTGTACTTTATAGGCCAGATATTGAGTGGCAATAACCATTAATAACAGATAGATCGACCTGATAAGCAGGAACTGCCATTCAGGCTTGACCAGAATGGAATTGCCCGTAATGTAGGTCCAGATGGGTATCAAAAAGAAAAACGGAAAAACAAAGGCTGAGCAGACGTAGGATATGGCAACTGTACTGTAGCCCAGCCTGGTCACAAAGCTCAGTCCTTTTTTAAACAAAGGATTATCCCAGATAAAAAGGCGCATGGTATCCAATGCCCACTGTCCTCTTTGCTGGTAGATTCCCCAGATGGTATCTGGAGCCAGGCCCCTGCTTAAAGCATGTGGGAAGTAGAATGACTTCCACCCCCTGGAGTGCAGTTCATAGGATGTAGTCAGGTCTTCAACTATATTCCACTCAGTAAAGCCGCCGATATCATCCAGCGCCTTTCTTCTGTAAAGAACACCGGTTCCAGCGGAAAAAGCATTATCGTTATTGTCCAGCGCCAGCTGCACAACATCATAAAAAACCTGGGATTTATTGTAGAAAGGATCCCCTGCCTGAGTGTAGTACTCCTGTTTGGTCTGAATAAAGGCTACCTGTTCAAAATCCATATAGCCCACAAGTCGTGAAACAATATGCGGACTGGGAACCTGATCAGCATCCAGTGTCAGAATCAGGTCACCACTTGAATTTTTGAGCCCGAAATTAAGATTGCCGCTTTTGGCATTTTCATTGGGTACACCGCTTTTGACTCTGGAAAGATACTTTATCCCAAGCTCTTTTGCCAGAGCCTCCACCTCCTGACGACCTCCGTCATCAAGAACATACACTGTTAATTGTCCACTGTATTCAATGCGGGAAGCAGCAGTAAGTGTTTTTTTCAAATATTTTATGGGCTCATTGTAAGTGGTGACAAAAACATCTACTGAAAATGGAGATTTTGGGGGAATACCCTCCAAAGGCTTGAACCTGAGTCGCCACAGACAACAGTGGCCAATACAAAAAGCATAAGACAGCAGAACTCGGCAAAGATAAAAAGACCACCAGCAAATGGATAGTCACGGTTAAAAGTATTGTATATCCAGGACAGATAAATCACGCCGCTGAAAATGGTCAGCACTGAAAATATCTGAGCCTTCAAGCGCCTTGGACGATCTTCACAGTCCCGAAATCTTCGAGACTCGCAGGTGGGTGCAGACTTGATTTTACCAATAATGTCCATTCTTGTTCCTTGGTTTTTGTCTACAGCAGGCTAAAACAGCCTGCCTGATTATCAATTTGGTGAACTATCCGGCTTTAGACACAATTGCCCGGCCGTGACTATTGTACAGCACAGGACGGATTACCATTAATTCTTGCTGCAGCATTATACATTTTTGTCAGATATGAACCATTCCATAAACCATTTACATGCGCCTCACCCGGGGGGCCAGGACCTAACCTGCGAGTAACTAAAAAATCAGCCTTAACGCGTTTGAGATTGCCGCGCTCGCCCCAGTTGAATGGCTGCGCCTACACTGCGTGTATTCAACGGGGCAAAAAGACTCGCTCGCAATGACACCTGAGCTGTCAGGGATGTGGTTGCTGAAAACCTGTCACCCACGAGGGAGCCTAAGCGACCGAAGCAATCTGTATGGCAAAACCGCAATACTCTGATTTTATTAGAAAAACAATTCAATTTACTTGGAAGGTTCTTATGACGGAATTATGACAGCCCTGAATCCCAGGTACAGGCTGAAGCACCATTTTTGAGTCTGCCAATTCCATAATATTCAAAGCCCTTTTCTGACATATAGCCTGGGTCAAAGATATTCCGGCCGTCAAATATCACTGGATTTATCAACTTGTGCGCCATGAGAGAAAAATCAGGACTGCGAAATTCGTTCCATTCAGTCATTATGGCCAGGGCATCTGCCTGCTCTAATGCTTCATACTGATCATCAACTATAGAAACCAGATCATTGCCTGCCAGTCTGTCCCTGCACCTGGCACCGGCAACAGGGTCATAGGCACGTACCTTCATTCCCTTGCCGGTAACCTCTTTAATAAGTTCAAAGGCTGGAGCCTCACGCACATCATCAGTGTTGGGCTTGAATGCAAGCCCCCAGACAGCGTGGGTTTTATCATCAACTTTGTCCGAGAAATGTTTCAGCACTTTCCGGCCAACAACCATTTTCTGACGCTCGTTGACATTCTCAACCGCCTGCAGAAGCTCTGGAAAACATTCATGACTTTCAGCAGTACTGATCATGGCTTTTACATCTTTGGGAAAACATGAACCACCATATCCAGCGCCAGGATAGATAAAGTGATAGCCAATACGTCTGTCCGAACCTACTCCCTGTCGGACACAAGCGACATCAGCTCCTACTTTTTCGCAGATATTGGCTATTTCATTAATAAATGATATTTTGGCCGCAAGCATGCAGTTAGAAGCGTACTTGGTCATTTCCGAACTGCGTACATCCATAAAAATAAGCTTATCCTTCATCAGGGAAAAGCCGGAGTAAAGCTCTTTCATTTTCATGGCAGCCCTTTCAGATGGTGCTCCAATAACAATTCTGTCAGGCTTCATAAAATCATTAAGAGCATCGCCTTCCTTAAGAAATTCCGGGTTGGAAACAACATCAAACGGACATTGAACCATTCTGCCATCAAGTCTGGACTGAATAATCTCAGTGACCCTGTCAGCTGTACCCACAGGCACAGTGGACTTATTAACTACAATAGTGTAATTTGTAATCAAATCCCCAACAGTCTCTGCTACTTTGTGTACTGCTGACATGTCTGGAGAACCATCCCTGCTGGGAGGGGTGCCGACACAGATAAATACTATTTCAGAGGCACCAACAGCCCCGGCTGTGTCAGTTGTAAACTTCAGCCTGCCGTTTTTAAGGTTTCGGCGCATAATTTCTTCCAGACCAGGCTCATAAATGGTAACCTTTCCGGCTGAGAGGGCATCCACCTGTTCCGGGCGACGTCCCACACACCTTACATTATTACCCATTTCAGCAAATACAACTGCTGTAACCAGTCCTACATACCCTGGACCAATCACGGAAATTTCCATTCAACCCTCCTAACAGTCAGATATTACAGCGCTGGACAACCTTTTTGTATTCCTTCCGTACCTGATTTCCAAATAGAAACTTACAGGACTTGCCAAAAGTGAAAATATAGTATCTGTTTAGCGCTTTGGATGTGGCACGGCTTCCTTCCCGGAGGCATACAGCCCGGAGGGGGACTGGCTCCGGGACCCACTTGTCCCAAAAATGAGTCATTTTGAGCACAAATTGATGCTCAAGTGGGGCCTGGAGTGCCTGTCCCCTGCTTTCCCCTAAACAGATACGAAATATGAAAGCATACCTGCATAAGAATTAAAGTAACATTAAGACTCTTAAAAAATTTTTAGTAAAGTACAATTTTGTGAATATCATGTCAAACAATATCACAGCGGGTTTCTGCTCAGCAATGGTGCTGCAGTAAATTTTCTTGCATGATGACTCAGGAATTGATAGCTAATGCGAGCTGTACCCACAACCCAATTTACACAAGGATTGTTAAGCTGAGGAGATAACCGTACTTTTCAGGCTTAAAGCTCAAAGCTCAAAGCTGAAGGCTGAAGGCTGAAGGCTGAAGGCTGAAGGATAGGGATAGGGATTAGGATCTTGGGCATCATTGCTCTTTCAAGGTTAAAGAACTTCCTTATTTTTTTCTACAGGTTTGAAAGGGTAAGTTACCAATTGCAGTGTTTTAACAATCGCCACACCCGAAGGGCCCGGGACTGAACTTGTGAGTAACTTCCTTGATAAGTGAAGCCTGCATCCTGCAGGCTATTTAAATCAGGCGGCTTGAAGCTACTTTAACACAGACTGCAGGAACCCTGAGATGAGACTTAGCGTCAAGATTTTTTTGCTGATATTTGCTGTGGCCTTTACCATTTCCGGTTCTACTGGATCATATTTTTACTTCCAGTCCAAATCAGCTATGACTGAATCCATTAAAAGCCAGCTTTTGTCTTCAGCTGCTGCTTTCTCAGAAGCTATACCTTCCGACGCTCTAAATAGTCTTACCCATCCCTCGCAAATGTATAATGATGAATACAGGGAAATTGCCAGTATACTATACAGCATTACCCAGAGCAATGATGATTACCTGTTTGCCTACACCATGCGCCTTAACAATGGCGCTGTAGAATTTGTTGTGGACTCTCCCATGAGTGATGACGCCATGGACGGCATTATCCATGAGGATGAAATGCCTGAACCTATAGGCCAGGTTTACCATGATCCTCCCAAGAGCCTGCTCACGGGATTTTTGCGCCCTTCAGTGGATGATCAGCCCTACAAGGATCAGTGGGGATGGACCATTTCCGGCTATGCACCTGTGCTGGACCAATATGGCCGCAGTGTTGGGCTTTTGGGTATAGATATGAGCATTGACAGGGTTAATGCTCATATGAACAGGATAAGGACGGCAGGTATCTTTTCTCTTGGAATCAGCTTTACCCTTGCCCTGGGCATGACCTATTTTCTTACCCGGACCATTACCCGCCCACTTAAGGCTCTGGAGGACGGTTTCGACAGGGTGATTAAGGGTGACCTTGAGACTCGTGTACCGGTTAAGGGAAATGATGAGATGGCATGGTTCACCAGGCATTTCAACCAGATGGTTTCAGAACTTCAGGAAAAGGAGATCCTTAAGTCAACCATGGGTAAAATTGCTCCCAGAGCTGTATTACAAAAAGTCATGACCAAAGATCTCAGACTTGGAGGTGAGACAGCATGGGCAACTATCCTGTTCTGTGACCTTAGAAATTTTACTGCCCTGAGTGAATCAAAATCTCCCAGGGAGCTTGTGGAAATATTAAATATTTATTTTACAGCCATGGTCAAAATTATTGAAAAGCATTCCGGAATAGTGGACAAATTCGTTGGTGACAAGGTAATGGCAGTATTTGGACATCCCGGGCCTACCGGCAACGACCCTCTAAATGCCCTTAATGCAGGACTGGAAATGCTGGTTAGATGTGATGAACTGAGTGCTGAACTCAATCTTGGAGGCCATCACCTGGTAAACAGCATAGGCATTCACAGTGGCCAGGTTCTGGCCGGTAATATCGGATCTCCTGCAAGAATGGAGTTCACCATTATTGGTGATGCAGTCAACACCGCTGCCCGTCTGGAAGGACTGACCCGGACAATAGATACACGCCTTGCAATAAGCAGCGTAACTGTAGAAGAAATCAAGCCAGGGTCCAATATACTTCAATACACAGGAGAACAGGTTCTGGAAGGTAAAGCAAAAAAGCTTGGAGTGTATATTCTCAGGAATGAAGTATCTGTTTAGCGCTTTGGATGTGGCACGGCTTCCAGCCCGGAGGCATACAGCCCGGAGGGGGACTGGCTCTTCCGGGACACAATTGTCCCAAAAATGAGTCGTTTTGAGCAAAAATTGATGCTCAAGTGGGTCCCGGAGTGCCTGTCCCCTGCTTTCCTTAAAAGAGCTCAACAGATACGGAATGAAAAGGTAAAGACTTAAAAAACTTTTCCAGGATTCATAATGTTTTGAGGATCAAACACATTTTTGATATCCTGCATTATTTTTTGCTCCACAGGACCTATCTGCCTGCTGATAAACGAACGTTTCTTCAAGCCCACGCCATGCTCTCCGGAAATGCTCCCGCCCTGTTCAAGAACCATTTCCAGTATTGCAGACCGGGCATTGATGGCTGCCTGCCTCTGGGCAGGGTCTGAAGCATCATGCATGATATTGACATGAAGATTACCATCTCCAATATGACCAAAAGCCAGAATTTCGACACCTTGAGCAGCGGAAATCTTTTCAATCTTCTGAACAGCCTTAAGTACCCTGCCCCGGGGAACCACAACATCATCACTTATTTTGTCAGGCCCGAGACTGTATGAGGCTGGATTGATGAGCCGCCTCATTTCCCAGATACGCTCCTGATCATCTTTAGAAGCCTTATCCATGTAAAGAACGTTTTCATGTAAAGCCTGTACTCGTCCTGCCTCATGTTCAACTGCCTGGCGTGAACCATCCAGGCGTACTATGAGGGCACTAACTGTTTTGGGAGGCCATGGAACCGACCCATGCCCGGAAAGACAGCGTAACACATTGCGTGGCATAAACTCCATGGCGCATGGCAGTATTCCTGCTCTGAAAATGTTCCGGGCACCCTCTACAGCTTCAAGATCACTCTTAAAGCAGATTAAAATCGATACTGAATGTTCCGGCAGTGGCAAAAGCTTGACCCAGGCACTGACAATAACTGCCAGTGTCCCTTCAGATCCGGTAATGAGTCCGGTCAAATCGAGACCTACCACATTTTTGTGAACCCTGCCTCCGGTAGAGATGAGCTTTCCACCCGGCAGGACAGCGTCAATTCCCAGGATGTAATCTTTGGTTACTCCATATTTTACGGCACGCATTCCACCGGCATTGGTGGAGATATTGCCTCCTATGGTGGAAGTTCGCACACTGGCCGGGTCAGGTGGATAAAAAAGCCCCTTAGATGCAGCCTGCTGCTGAAGATCAAAAGTGATTACGCCGGGCTCAACCAGAGCGGAAAAATCACCCTCATCCATGGAAAGGACTTTATTCATTCTCAGACAGGACAGAACAATCCCACCTCTAACAGGAGTACAGCACCCAACCACATTAGTTCCACGGGCCCGGGGATAGATGGGAATCCTGTCTTTGCCGGCCATACGCATCAGTTCCTGGATCTGTGTAACGCTCTCTGGACGTACTACAGCCCAAGGCAGGGCAAACTCTCTACTGGCGTCAACTCCGTAAATCATCATATCCGCACGATTGACCGTCATGGAGTCGCCGGGAAAGATGTCTGCAAGTAGCCGAAGCTGGCTTTTGGATAAGCCCTGAGTAGCCATAGATTAGAACCTGGCAGTCAGAGTTACGGCACCGTAAGTATCCTTGCCGTCCTGACGTTTGAATTCTCTGGTTCGCAGAACATGGGTATACGCCAGACGCACCCTTTTGAAGCTTATGACAGCCCCTCCCATAATATCTCCAACAAAGTATTTTTTGGAAACACTGCGACTGTCCCTGAATGTATTTCCGTCCAGAAAAATATTTCTCAGAACTGCCCGGCCTTCAAACCCTGCAAACAGGTACCAGCCAAAAGTGTTGGTAGGTACAAAAAAATTGCTGCCAGCCATGCTGGGGCTGATAAGAGGCGGACCGTAATCCTGGGGAAGATCAAAACCGGCCCTGACAATCCCTCCAACAGCAAAGTGGGTAAATACATTTCCCAGAGCGCCACCAACATGGGGAGAAAAATCAAAGTCAAAACCGGCAACATCCAAAAATTCCCGTTTTGCTTTCCATTTTCGCTGGTAGGATAAAATTATTCCCGGCTCGGTTTTCAGCTGGGTATCCCAGCCTTTGGGATCAGGAGAGTCAATAACCTTGTGCACTGTCTTCTGCGATTGTTCAGCGAGAGAAGGCGGTCCAATAACTCCAAGTGTAATCTGAAATTGATCTAATGTGGTTCCAGTATCTGAGCTGACCTCCATGGTGGTATATGTCCAGCCTGCATAGGGTCTTTCATTTTCTGGCGGGTCTTTCTGAGTTATGTCATCAGAGGTAAACATACTCTGGCCGATCTGAAAGCCGAAACGCTTTTTTCCCTCTTCAGGGAAAAAGGGTATACGGTCAAGATTTCGTCTGAAAATGCCGGGAAGCCTTTCCTGAGCACCAAGAGCCGCAAACCTTACTCCACTGGTATAACGTTTGTCCCGATTGGCAAAAAGGTCATTCTCCACACTGATACTGTAATAAACCCCTTGCGCCAAAGGCTCACTGCCCTGAGCTGCACCATAAGTAGAAAGCAGGAACATAAGGCAGATTAAGCCATAAAAACCAGTAAAAATCTTTTTCATGATGTAGTTTATAACCCTGATCCATGCATATG
This sequence comes from Desulfonatronovibrio magnus, assembly GCF_000934755.1. Lineage (NCBI taxonomy): Bacteria > Pseudomonadati > Thermodesulfobacteriota > Desulfovibrionia > Desulfovibrionales > Desulfonatronovibrionaceae > Desulfonatronovibrio > Desulfonatronovibrio magnus. The sequence goes on along the minus strand of NZ_JYNP01000091.1, from coordinate 3,069 downwards.
TATGTTACCGAGCAGCCATTTCTCGGTCCAGGTCTCTTTTGACGGCCCTCTGCTTGAGTTCTTCGCGCTGATCATGCAGCTTGCGGCCTTTGGCCAGCCCCAGCTCCACCTTGATCTTTCCTGATTTAAAATAGAGTTTCAAAGGGACAACTGTAAGACCTTTCTGTTCAACCTTGCCCATAAGCCGATCTATTTCCCGTCTGTGCAAAAGCAGTTTGCGCTTGCGCTCAGGTTCATGCTGGGCGTATCCGGCATTCTCATAGGGCGCAATATGTACATCCGCAAGAAAGGCTTCACCCTGCTGAAACTTGACATACCCGTCCTTAAAGCTGACCTGTCCCGCCCGCAGAGATTTTACCTCGGAACCGGTCAGGGAAATTCCTGCTTCAATATTTTCAAGGATCTCAAAAAATCGTCGAACCTTTTTATTGAGCGCAATTATTTTTATACCTGAAGTCTGATTATTCCCCATATTATTTTTTACCATTTTTGGTGATCCACCAGGACTTGTCTGGTCCATTGAACCACCAGTCTGTATGATCGGTTTCAACAATAACCTTCCCAAGCTCACGACCATAGTCAGTTCTCAGACGCTGCAGAGCACACTCCAACCATTTGGCAGCATACTTGTTTCCGAGATCCTGCTGTTCCTTGAGGTTAAGGATTAAATCAAGCTGATCAGCGTCCTGGGCCAGAGCAGCCTCAAGTGTATCCACCTCTTCCAGTTCTTCAAATATTGGCAGGATATCACTCTCCAAGCCGGTTCCTTCCAAAGCATCCTGCAGAGCTTTGCGATCATTGGTTGTGTTATACATGCGGTTTACATAATTAAGGTCCCCAACTCTGGTTTCGTGAAGGTCATGAACAAGACACATGAAGATGGTTTTGGACTCATCAGCTTCTGCCATCCTGGCCAGGATATAGCCAATAATTGCAGTACGGAAGGAATGTTCAGCCACGTTTTCTGATCCACTCCCCAAAAACTGGTAGCCGGTTCTCGGGGTTCTCTTGAGCATGCCCACTTCATGCAGAAAATGAGCTATACGACTGAAGTCATGGTTATTCATAATACCTTCTTGTCCATGGGAGCATTTCCCTTTTGAGAAAATTTAAACACTAGCAACTGTTCACCGCATGCGGCCAGTTTACTGAACTTTACTGGATTCCGGCATTCCCCGAAATGAATGTTCAGGCAAATGGCAGCATTACTTGTTTCGTATCTGTTTAGCGCTTTTAAGGAAAGCAGGGGACAGGCACTCCGGGACCCACTTAAGCATCAATTTGTGCTCAAAATGACTCATTTTGGGGATAAGTGGGTCCCGGAAGAGCCAGTCCCCCTCCGGGCTGTATGCCTCCGGGCTGGAAGCCGTGCCACATCCAAAGCGCTAAACAGATACTGCGTTTCAGAAATTATAAGTTTGTCAGGTCCGATAATGTGCATTGATTTCTATGTATTTTTCAGTCAAATCCGATGCAAGAAGACTAAAATCTTCCTGACCGGCATTCAGTTCAACATGTATGTCAATGTCTGGTCCATTCAACAGGGAAGCAAATACTTTATCCCTGTCCATATCCACCGGACATCCATGAGCAAAAATTTCCACACCGGCCAGACTGACTCGGACTTTGTCCGGATCAAAGCGTGCTCCGCTGCGCCCCAGAGCTGCAATAATTCTGCCCCAGTTGGGGTCCTGACCATACATGGCAGTCTTGACCAGGGGAGAGTTGCCTATGGTGAAGGCAGCCATTCTGGCTTGCGCTTTATCTGCAGCCCCTGTTGCTTTTATGCGCAACACTTTTGTTCCGCCTTCTGCGTCCTTTACAATAAGATACGCAAGCTTAGCGCAAAGCTCTTCAAGACATCCCTCAATCAGATCCTGATCATTTGAACTTTCGAGATAAACGCCACTTGCCCCATTGGCCAGTGCCAGAACACAGTCATTGGTGCTTGTATCTCCGTCAATGGTCAATGCATTAAAACTTTTGTCCACAGCCTTAGCAACAAGGTGCTGCCACTGTTTCGGATCCACTTTTAGATCAGTGAAAATAAAAGCCAGCATGGTGGCCATGTTGGGGCAAATCATTCCAGCACCCTTGGCCATTCCCCAGAATCTCGCACTGCCGGAGCTAAGACGAACATCACAGGAGGCTGACTTGGGAAAAGTATCCGTAGTCATTATGGCTTGGGCAGCCTGCTCCTGAATTGCCTTGCCTGAATCACGGACCAGAACAGGCAGATACTTTTCAAAAAGATCCATCTTCAAATGATCCCCGATAACCCCGGTGGAAGCAGGCAGAATCTCTTCGGGTTTGATTCCCAGTTGAGCTGCCAGAATATTCAGAGTCTGCTGACAATTGGCAATACCCTTATCTCCTGTGCAGGCATTGGCCTGTCCCGCGTTGATAAGGACAGCTCTGAAAAATTTTGCTTTATCCATATTACTGCGGGCGACAATAATGGGTGCTGCCTGAAACAGATTGGTGGTAAACAGGGCAGCCCCTGCAGCAGGAGTTTGGCTGACAATCAAAGCCAGATCAGGTCTGTCTTTGTATTTGAAGCCGGCCTCAGCCACACTGAGAGCAAAACCCAAAGGCATATGGCTCATTGCATCTCCTTAAAAAAGCTGAACTATTTATAACTTACTCCTCAAACCCTGTCATAAAAAACAAGAAAATTTGAACCGCAAAGGCACCCCGGTTGAATGCCCCCAGTTAAATCAAAGAAAGTTTATCAGGGTAAACTTCGAGCAATTCAACTGGGCAGGCAAAGGACTCAAAGTTAAAGACAACAAAGAAGATATTTTTTAAAAACCAGGCATCGGTTTTGAAAAAGGCTGCCTTTTTATTTGCCGTTGCCCGGCAAATGAAAAAACTTCTTTCTTCCTTTGCGCCCTTTGCGTCTTGAGTGAGTCTTCGAACGGGCGGTTAAAATATCTTTTTTGGGTTGCGGGTTCAACCCGCGTTTGTAACTACGCAGCATATACTACATATGACAATTCACTATCCTGGATTCCGGCTTTCGCCGGAATGACGGAAAAGGGCAACTATCTGCTTTAACCGTCACCCCGG
>NZ_JYNP01000090.1 GCF_000934755.1 Desulfonatronovibrio magnus | reverse complement strand
TTACCATGATCGATGTGGCCTACAGTGCCGATATTAACATGCGGTTTTTTCCGCTCAAATTTTGCCTTTCCCATCTCTTCCCCCTGTTAACTTTTAAGAATTTCATCAGCTATGCTTGCCGGAACCTTATCATAATGATCAAACTGCATGGAATATGTAGCCCTTCCCTGAGTATTGGATCTCATGTCAGTGGCATATCCGAACATATTGCTCAAAGGTACATGAGCACGTACTATCTGTGTTCCCATGCGAGGTTCCAAACTGATTATCTTGCCTCTTCGACCATTAAGATCACCCATGACATCTCCGAGATATTCTTCCGGAGTTAGCACTTCAATGAACATAATTGGCTCCAGCAAAACAGGCGAAGCCTTTGCGCAGGCTTCTTTTAAAGCCATTGACCCGGCTATATAAAAGGCCTGTTCTGATGAGTCTACGTCATGATATGATCCATAAACCAGCTTGACCTTGATATCAACAACCGGATAACCGGCAACAACCCCGCTCTTGAGGGCGTCTTGTATGCCCTTGTCCACAGCAGGTATATATTCTTTTGGTATCACTCCACCAACAATGGAATTGGTAAACTCATATCCCACCCCTGGATCAGAAGGTTCTACCTCAATAACTACATGCCCATACTGGCCGCGACCTCCAGACTGCTTTACATACTTGGTTTCGTGCTTGATGGGTTTGGTTATGGTTTCGCGGTAGGCTACTCTTGGTTTTCCGACATTAGCATCAACTTTAAATTCCCGTGTCAACCGGTCAACAATAATTTCTAAGTGAAGTTCTCCCATGCCCGCAATCAATGTCTGCCCTGTCTCTTCATCACTTTTTACTCTGAAGGACGGATCTTCCTTGGCCAGTTTTTGCAGAGCATTACTCAAGGAATCACGATCGGTCTTGGTTTTGGGTTCAATAGCAATTTCAATGACTGGTTCCGGGAACTCCATAGACTCGAGAAGTAACGGCCTTTCAGGAGAACATAAGGTTTCACCAGTGCCTGTATATTTCAGGCCGACTGCTGCTACAATATCTCCAGCGTAAGCGGACTTGATCTCTTCACGTTTATTGGCATGCATTTTAAGAAGTCGACCAATACGTTCCTTTTTACCAGATGCTGCATTGATAACAGTCATGCCTGACTCTATATGTCCGGAATAGATGCGCAAAAATGTCAAATGTCCCACAAAGGGGTCAGAGGCCAGCTTAAATGCTAATGCACTTAAAGGCTCATCGTCAACGGGCTTGCAAGTAATTTCCCTGTCAGTGTCAGGCTCTTTGCCGATTATTGCTGGGACATCAACCGGGGATGGAAGCAGGGAAACTGTTGAGTCCAGCAGAGGCTGCACTCCTTTGTTTTTAAATGCTGACCCGCAAAGTACAGGGCATATGGTCAGCGAAATCGTGGCTTTGCGGATACCTTCTTCAAGTTCCTCAGGGTTAAGTTCTTCACCCGAGAGATACTTTTCTAACAGGGCCTCATCTTCTTCTGCAATGGACTCAACCAAGTGTTGTCTCCATTGTTCGAATTCATCAGCCATATCCTCCGGTATATCAGTCAGTTCGAACTCTTTTCCCAGGGACTGCTCGTTAAAAATCATGGCCTTTCCCAGGACGAGGTCCACAACTCCCCTGAAATTTTCTTCGGCCCCAATGGGAATCTGCAGTGGTACAGGTTTGGCTTTGAGTCTGTCCTTGATCATATCCACGACACGGAAAAAATCTGCGCCTGTACGATCCATTTTGTTGACAAAAGCTATGCGCGGAACATGATAACGATCAGCCTGACGCCATACTGTTTCTGATTGTGGCTCAACACCGCCGACAGCACAAAAAACTGCTACACATCCATCAAGCACCCGAAGAGAACGTTCAACCTCAACAGTAAAGTCAACGTGCCCCGGAGTATCAATTATGTTTATACGATGATCTTTCCAGAAGCAGGTTGTCGCAGCAGAGGTAATGGTTATGCCCCTTTCCTGCTCCTGCTCCATCCAGTCCATGGTAGCCTGGCCGTCATGCGTTTCTCCCAGCTTGTGCGAAATGCCGGTATAAAATAGTATTCTCTCAGTAGTTGTCGTCTTTCCGGCATCAATATGAGCCATAATCCCTATATTGCGCTGCCTGTTAATTGGTACCTGCCTGCCCACTTTAATCTCCCGAAAATTATCCTTTAGATTTTATCTGCGCCCCTTGGAGCACAAAATCACCCGTTCATGAACTGTACAGGAACGGGTGACTATATTCTGAGCCTGATCCTTTCTGAAGTTTTCAGAATAGTTCAGCACATTACCATCTGTAGTGCGCAAAAGCCTTGTTGGCTTCTGCCATGCGGTGGGTGTCCTCTTTCTTCTTGATAGCTCCGCCGCGGCCATTAAATGCATCAAGTAATTCAGCAGCAAGCTTTTTATCCATGCCCTGTTCTCCTCTGGATCTCGAGTACGTCACCAGCCATCGTATAGCCAGGGCTTCCTGTCTGTCCGGGCGTACTTCCATAGGCACCTGATAGGTGGCTCCGCCCACGCGGCGGGATTTAACTTCCATCTGGGGCTTGACATTCTCTATGACCTGATGAAAGGCTTTGATGGGATCTTCGCTGGTTTTCTCACCAAGCTGCTCAATAGCCTTATACAGAAGTTTTTCTGCGATACTTTTTTTTCCATCATACATAAGCCGGTTAACAAATTTGGTCAGAACCCGACTGCCGTAAGCTGGATCAGGCAGGACTGCTCTTTTGGGGATAGGACCCTTACGTGGCATTTTTTATCTCCCTTAGATAATTATTTTGGTCTCTTGGCGCCGTATTTGGATCTGCTCTTTCTACGATCCTGAACACCTGAGGTATCCAGTGTTCCCCTGATGATCCTGTAGCGCACACCAGGCAGATCCTTAACACGTCCACCCTGAATCATTACAACTGAGTGCTCTTGAAGGTTGTGACCTTCGCCTGGAATGTAGGACGTAACTTCAATGCCGTTGGTCAGTCTGACCCTGGCCACTTTCCTGAGAGCTGAGTTGGGCTTTTTGGGTGTAGTAGTGTAAACTCTGACACAAACTCCCCTTTTCTGGGGGCATTGCTGCAAAGCTGCTCTTTTTTTGCTTTTGGCAACCTGCTCTCTGGACTTCCTCACCAGTTGATTTATGGTTGGCATATATCCTCCAATAATAATTCTACTTGCTGAAACATGTAGCTGTTAGTTTAAGCCATGAACCTTGTCAAGCAAAATATCTCTTCCTGCCTTAAATTTCATGAATAAATTGATACCTGGTGCTAATCACCCTGCAAATATACTTCATCATCCAGTTCTTCGAGAAATCTGTCCGGATTTTCCGGCTGTTCGGGCACTGAAATGTCGCTGTTTACGTAAGGCCTGTAACCTGTGCCAGCAGGAATCAGCCTGCCGACAATGACATTTTCTTTTAAACCTCTTAACTGGTCTTCTTTGGCCATCAGAGCTGCTTCAGTAAGGACCTTGGTGGTTTCCTGAAACGACGCGGCTGAAATAAACGATTCAGTAGTCAGGGATGCCTGAGTTATTCCCAGAACAAGAGGTTCAGCCATGGCAGGATTTTCACCCCGCTTTATGCATTTTTCGTTCTCATACATAAAAGCAGTTTTTTCCACCTGCTGTCCGATTAAAAATCCTGTATCACCGGGATCAATAATCTGTACTTTTTTGAGCATCTGTCTGACAATGACTTCAATGTGCTTATCATTGATCTGTACTCCCTGAAACCTGTAAACCTCCTGAATTTCTTCTACAAGATAGTTGGCCAGGTGCTTTTCACCCTTAATTTTCAGAATGTCATGTAAATCAGGATTACCTTCAGTAATCAATTCACCAGCTTCCACAAAGTCTCCTTCCTGAACAGTGATATGCCTGCCTTTGGGAATGAGGTATTCTTTGATGTCTCCTGTTTCAGGACTTATGATTATTTTTCTTTTACCCTTTGATTCAGGGCCAAATGATACTATACCGTCAATTTCAGTGACAACAGCCTGGTCCTTGGGCTTTCTGACCTCAAAAAGTTCTGCAACTCTTGGCAGACCGCCCACAATATCCTTGGTTTTGGATGATTCCCTGGGTTTTCTTGCGATTACATCCCCGGCCTCAACCTCATCACCGTCCTGCAGCATAAGTATCGCACCTACCGGAAGCTGAAATACCGCCTCAGACTTTGTTCCCGGCCTTAGCTTGATCCTTCCCTTTACATCGCATATGGAAATACTGGGCCTGAAGTTGGTGGAACGATATTCCGTAATAACTCTGGTTGCCCGGGATGTAGTTTCGTCGACTTTTTCCTGAAATGTCCTGCCGTCTATGATGTCTGTAAACCTGATTATACCGCCAACGTCTGTTACAAAAGGCTCATTGAATGGATCCCACTCAGCAATCAGCTTGCCCTTTTCAATCTTTTCATCCACCTTGACGAAAAGTCTGGCCCCTGACGGCAGAAAATATTTTTCCCTTTCCCGTCCCTGATCATCAACAATCTTGACCTGACCGCTTTTGCCCATCACCATGGATTCACCCCTGGCATTTTCAACTGTTCTAACTCTGGCAAATACTATGTGACCGGCGTTCTGGGCTTTAATGTTTGAACGTTCAATCTCTTTGGAGGCAGTGCCGCCAATATGAAAAGTGCGCATGGTCAACTGCGTGCCGGGCTCTCCAATGGATTGGGCAGCAATGATTCCCACTGTTTCACCAACATTAACGAGATGCCCTCTCGCCAAATCTCTACCGTAGCACAAGGCGCAAATTCCCCGCTTGGTCTTACAGGTCAGAGTTGATCGAATATTCAGACTGTTAATGCCGTTCTCATCAATCCTGCGGGCAGCTTCTTCAATAATCATCTCATTGGATTTAACGATAGTATCTCCGGTCTCAGGATCCAGGACATCATACATGGCAATGCGCCCCAGAGATCTTGCACTTACTTTTTCCTGAATTTCTCCAGATCTCATGAGATGTCCAAGTTCAATACCGTCTACCGTACCGCAGTCATACTCTGAAACCACCACGTCTTGTACTACATCCACAAGTCGCCTGGTCAGATATCCCGAGTTGGCAGTTTTCAGAGCAGTATCAGCAAGTCCTTTACGGGCACCGTGAGTGGAAGTAAAATATTGCAGTACAGTCAATCCCTCGCGAAAGCATGCTGTAATAGGTGTTTCAATAATCGCCCCGGAAGGTTTGGCCATAAGTCCGCGCATGCCTGAGAGCTGTCGCATCTGATCCTTGTTACCCCTGGCACCGGAATTGGACATCATGTAAATTGGGTTTAAGCTGATATTTTCAACCTTTTCACCAGTCTCGGGGTTCGTCAATATGTCTTTGGAAATATCATTCATCATGTGAGTTGATATGTCATTGGTGGCTTTAGTCCAAACATCAACGATCTTATTATATTTTTCAGTTTCAGTAATAATTCCCTCGCGGTACTGGCTTTCTATTTCATTAACCTGATCTTGAGATGTATTGAGAATCTGCTCTTTGGTATGAGGAATTTTCAGGTCCTTGACACCAATGGTGATTCCGGCCTGTGTTGAATACTCATAACCAGTGTCTTTAAGCCTGTCGCATAAGATAACAGTAGCCTTGGTCCCGGCCCTGCGATAGGTTTCGCCAATAAGTTTTGCGATGGTTTTTTTGGTCAGCAGGCAGTTGGCCAGCTCAAAAGGAACTTTTTCCGGTAGTATTTCGCCTACCAGAATCCTTCCCGGGGTAGTATCAACCAGCTTGCCGTCAATACGCACCTTGATTTTGGCATGCATGGCCACGCAACCGGCATCATAAGCTGAAATAACTTCACCGGGATCTGAAAAAATCTTACCTTCACCTTTTTCAAAGGACCTTTCAACGGTTAGGTAGTAAAGCCCCAGAACAATATCCTGAGAAGGTAGAATTATTGGCTCGCCATTGGCTGGAGAGAGAATATTGTTGGTGGACATGATCAAAACCCGGCACTCAATCTGGGCCTCAATGGACAGTGGAAGATGCACAGCCATCTGATCGCCGTCAAAGTCAGCATTGAATGCTGAACATACCAGAGGATGCAGACGAATGGCTTTCCCTTCTACAAGCACCGGCTCAAAGGCCTGAATGCCCAGCCTGTGAAGTGTAGGAGCTCTGTTGAGCAGGATGGGGTATTCCGTTACCACCTCATCCAGGATATCCCAGACAACCACATCACCTCGCTCAACCATTTTCTTGGCGCTCTTTATGGTGCTGGCATGTCCTTTTTCCTCAAGCTTGGAATACAGAAATGGCTTAAAGAGCTCCAAAGCCATCTTTTTGGGCAGTCCGCACTGGTGCAGCCTGAGGTTAGGCCCGACAACAATCACCGATCTTCCTGAATAGTCCACTCGTTTACCGAGCAGGTTCTGTCTGAAGCGCCCCTGTTTTCCTTTGATCATGTCAGACAGGGACTTCAGAGGACGACCATTTGTTCCGGTAATGGCTCTGCCGCGTCGCCCATTATCAAGAAGAGCATCCACAGCTTCCTGCAGCATTCTTTTTTCATTTCGGATTATAATATCCGGGGCCCCAAGTTCCAACAGCCTTTTCAGACGATTATTTCTATTTATAACCCTGCGATACAAATCATTGAGATCGGAAGTGGCAAAACGGCCCCCATCAAGAGGAACCAAAGGACGAAGCTCTGGGGGAATAACCGGAATATTTTCCAGAACCATCCACTCACATTTATTTTCTGACTCTAAAAACGCTTCAACAATTTTCAAACGTTTGGCCAGTTTTTTCTTTTTGGTCTGAGAGCGAGTGGCCTGGGATTCTTCCCGAAGCTCGTTTTTTAAATTTTCCAGCTCAATTTCACTAAGCAGCTCACGGATAATTTCAGCTCCCATGCCCACTTTTATGGCATCCTCACCAAAATTATCAATAATCTGCAAATACTGTTCTTCGGATATGACCTGTTTTTTAGTCAGGGTGGTCTGTCCAGGGTCAATGACCATGTATGCATCAAAATAGAGTACTTTCTCCAGATCTGACATGGTCATGTCCAGAAGTGTGCCAATTTTGGAAGGCAGACTTTTGAGAAACCAGATATGAGACACCGGAGCAGCCAGCTCAATATGCCCCATGCGATCACGTCTTACCTTGGAGGCAATTACTTCAACACCGCACTTTTCACAGACTATTCCTCTGTGCTTCATGCGTTTATATTTGCCGCAATTGCATTCATAATCCTTGACTGGACCAAATATTTTGGCACAGAAAAGACCATCGCGCTCAGGCTTGAAGGTTCTGTAATTTATGGTTTCAGGCTTTTTCACTTCTCCGAAAGACCACTCTCGAATCTTTTCCGGCGAAGCAACTCGAATTTTAATACCTTTAAGTTCTTTACCTGATATTGTCGTGGTACTTGCTGACCTCTGGGAAAAAAGATCGTCTAAACTCATATCCCCATCCTCATATATATGTAAAAGTTTTTAACGTGATTTTCTTGGCAGTGCTCGGGATTTTCTTTTTTCATCCTGCATCAGTTCAACATCAAGCCCCAGGGCCATAAGCTCTTTAATGAGAACGTTGAAAGACTCAGGCATGGCTGATTCCAGAAAATTATTACCCTTGACTATCTTTTCATACATATTCACCCTGCCAGTCACATCATCAGACTTTACTGTAAGAAATTCCTGCAACAGGTAAGCAGCTCCATATGCCTCAATAGCCCAAACCTCCATCTCTCCAAGACGCTGACCGCCGAACTGAGCTTTTCCTCCAAGGGGTTGCTGAGTAACCAGCGAGTAAGGCCCAGTGGACCGGGCGTGAATCTTTTCATCTACGAGATGATGCAGCTTAAGCACATACATGTAACCCACAGTCACTCTGTTTTTAAATGGATCTCCGGTTCGTCCGTCGTAAAGAACGGACTTGCCGTCATCACTCAGGCCGGCCCTGTCCAACCATGACCATATTTCTTCTTCCTTGGCTCCATCAAATACCGGGGTCTTGGTGACAATTCCTGGTTCAAGTTCACGAACAGCAGCTATAAACTGTTCATCATCAAGACTGTTGGCAAGTTCGTCAATTTCAGGTGAATCAAATATGTCGCTGACTTCATTGCGCAGCATTTTTACATCCACTCCGGATTCCAGCATATCGGTCAGTTGCTTGCCCAGCTCTTTTGCAGCCCATCCGAGATGGGTTTCCATAATCTGTCCGATGTTCATGCGAGAAGGTACACCCAGAGGGTTCAGAACTACATCCACCGGAGTACCGTCGGCAAAAAACGGCATATCTTCTTCCGGCAGAATACAGGACACAACCCCTTTGTTCCCATGCCGTCCAGCCATCTTATCTCCCACGTTGAGCTTTCTCTTGACAGCAATAAACACCTTGACCATTTTGGTCACTCCAGGGGGGAGATCATCTCCTTCAACTGCCTTGTCACGCTTCTGGCTGTACATGTTCTGAATAAGCCGCAATTGATTTTCATAGAGTGTGGTAATTTCAACCAGTTCATCATTAGTTTCTTTAGATGCAAAGGCCCCGGATAATTTTTTGATTGGGATTCTGTCCAGGTCCTCCCGTTTCAGAGTCTGATTGGCCTCTGCCAGGACTTGCCCTTTTTTCTTACCCATGATGGATGAGCCGATTCTTTTTCCCTCGACAATATTCCAGATTTTATCTCTTATCTGAGCAGTAACCGAGGCAATATGAATTTCCTCTCTTCTAACCAGCTTCTCAAGTTCATAATCTTCAATTATCTTGGTCCGTTCATCCTTGTCACTTGAACGACGATTAAAAACCTTCACATTGATAACCGTACCTTCAATACCAGGCGGAACCTTAAGTGATGTATTTTTAACATCTCTGGCTTTATCCCCGAAAATGGCTCTCAAAAGTCTTTCTTCGGGAGTAAGCTGAGTTTCACCCTTGGGAGTTATTTTACCCACAAGAATGTCATCCTGCTTGACTTTGGCCCCAATCATGATGATGCCGCTATCATCAAGATTTTTAAGCATATCATCGCTGACATTGGGAATATCTCTTGTGACCTCCTCAGGGCCAAGCTTGGTATCCCTGGCAATGACATCAAACTCTTCAATGTGGACAGAAGTGAAAACATCATCTTTGACCATACGTTCAGAGATAAGAATGGAGTCTTCAAAGTTATATCCACACCAGGGCATAAAAGCTACAAGCAGGTTTTTGCCCAGCGCCAGTTCTCCGTCCAGAATACCCGGACCGTCTGCAAGGATATCACCCCTGCGCAGGGTCTGTCCGGGCAGCACCCTGGGTTTTTGACCAAAACAGCTGTTCTGATTTGATTTATGAAACTTTTGTAATTCATAACATATTGTATCGCCCCTGCCGGCAGCCATGTCTTGACTGTAACTGACTATAACTTTGTCAGCATCAACATACCTGACTATTCCATCCTGTTCAGCGGTAACACAACTGCCTGAGTCCCTGGCAACGATTCCTTCCATGCCGGTTCCTACGAGAGGTTGAGCTGCCTGCAGCAAAGGTACTGCCTGGCGCTGCATATTGGAGCCCATCAAGGCACGGTTAGCATCATCATGCTCGAGAAATGGAATCAGGGATGAAGAAATGGATACAATCTGGCTTGGAGAAATGTCCATCAGAGTCACTTCCTCCTTGGGCACCAGATTAAACTCGCCTTTCATTCTTGCAGACACAAGCTCTGTAGTAAAATTACCTTGATCATCGATAGGCGCGTTGGCCTGAGCTATGACCTCTCCTTGTTCTCTCGAAGCATCAAAATAAACCACCTCTTCAGTAACACGGTTATCCTTGACCAGTCTGTAGGGAGTTTCAATAAACCCGAAATCATTTACCTGGGCGTGGGTGGTAAGGGATACAATGAGTCCGATATTTGGACCTTCAGGGGTTTCAATGGGACATATGCGGCCATAATGGCTTGGATGTACATCACGAACCTCGAACCCTGCTCTTTCTCTTGTCAAACCTCCAGGCCCGAGAGCAGAAAGCCTGCGCTTGTGAGTAACTTCTGAAAGCGGGTTGGTCTGATCCATGAACTGAGATAATTGCGATGTTCCAAAAAATTCTTTGAGAACTGCTGTTACTGGTTTGGGATTAATCAGGTCATGGGGCATCAGTGTGGCAACTTCCTGCAGACTCATACGCTCCTTGACGGCCCTCTCCATTCGGACCAGACCGATGCGGTACTGGTTTTCCACCAGTTCACCAACAGGTCTGACTCTTCTGTTGCCAAGATGATCTATATCATCCGCGTGACCATGGGAATCTTTAAGCTTAATCAAGTGCTTGATAACCCTGAGAATATCTTCGTTGGAAAGAGTTCTGTAGTCCATGGGCAGATCAAGACCAAGTCTTGAATTGAGCTTATATCTGCCAACTGGTGAAAGGTCATAATAGTCAGGATTGCGAAACAGGTTGTCAAAAAAGCTTGAAGCAATTTCAGGGGTTGGGGGAGAGCTTGGTCTGAGTCTTTTGTAGATTTCCACCTGAGCCTCAAGCATATCTTTTGTTTTGTCCAGCTTAAGTGTATCGCGCAATGATGATGAAACATCCTGACCTGAGGTATATAAAATCTTAATTTCTTCTATGCCTGCACTATCTAAGGCTGTTAAGGCATCGGCATTCAGGCGGTCTCCCATTCCAACCAGTACTTCACCGGTTTCAGGATGGATAATATCGCTGGATACAAATTGACTGTTAAGCTGGGTAGGATCAATTTCAATATATTCGATATTGTCTTTGATAAGTTTGCGCCATGCCCGTTTGGTCATGGGACGCCCCTTTTTAACCATTACGTTGCCTTCATTGTCCAGCACATCTGTAAATACAGTTTCCTTTCTGTAATGGTCCTGAACTACTTTTCTATATGCTCTGCCATCCTTAAATTTTACAGTTTCCTGATCATAAAAATAGTCAAAAATTTCTTCACTGGTCATTCCCATGGCCTTCATGAGAATGGTTGCATACATTTTTCTGCGTCTGTCAATACGCACATAAAAAATATCTTTGTGATCAAACTCAAAATCTAACCACGAGCCACGCATTGGGATAATTCGAGAGCTGTAAAGTACCTTGCGGCTTGAATGGCTCTTACCTGAATCATGCTCAAAAATAATACCCGGAGATCGCTGCAGCTGATTGACTATGACCCTTTCAGTTCCATTAATGATGAAAGTACCTTTTCCAGTCATCAGAGGAATAGTACCGAAATAAATATCCTGTTCCTTGATGTCTCTTACAGTTCTGTTGCCAGACTCTTCATCCACATCAAAAACAATCAGGCGGACCTTTATACGAATGGGTGATTCGTATGTAAGCCCTTTTCCAAGACATTCTCCTACATCGTACTTTGGAGGAGCAACTTCATAGCTTACAAACTCCAGTGTAGCTGTTTTATTGAAGTCTTCAATAGGAAAAACTGACTTGAAAACACCCTCGAGTCCTTTATCCAAGCGTGATAAGGGATCGATTTCCTCCTGAAGAAGATCGTGGTACGAGTCCAGTTGCAGCCTCAGTAAATGCGGAACTCCTAAAGTATATTTAATCTGGCCGAATTTTTTATTTAATAGTGCCATGTTATCCTCGCGTTTGAGTAGATTTGCCGAAAATCCCTGGATGGCAGGAATCAGGTTTTGATCCTGAGAAAGAGTCGGGGTAGTGGTTTGTAGCCTGTTAAACCGGATCTAGTCCGGAGTCCGATTCGTGTTTTACCTGTAAGCCTGATAGCTATACAGTTTAATAAGGAAGGATACAGAGCATTGATATCTAAGTTGGTGCTGTATAGCTCTGAAAATACAAATAGTTTAGAGAGCACAAGTATCCATTGATACTTTGCGCTCTCTAAACTTTATATTAAAGTACGGTTTCAAACCGCAGAAATTATTTAACTTCGACAGTTGCGCCGGCTTCCTCAAGCTGTTTTTTGGCTTCCTCAGCATCGTCCTTAGCTACTGCTTCCTTAATGGTGGAAGGCAGTTCATCAACCTTTGCCTTAGCTTCTTTCAGTCCGAGGCTGGTCAGGGCTCTGACCGCTTTAATGACGGCAATCTTGTTTCCACCTACTTCCTTGAGCACCACGTTAAATTCTGTTTGCTCTTCTTCTTCTGCTCCTGCGTCACCGCCAGCTGCTGGTGCTGCTGCAACAGCTGCCACTGGTGCTGCTGCTGATACACCAAACTTATCTTCAAGTTCTTTGATGAACTCAGACAGCTCAAGAACTGTCATATTAGAAATAAAATCAATTACCTGTTCTTTTGAAATATCGGACATTGTATCCTCCTGAAAAATTATGCTTTGGCTCTAAGCGTTTTCTTTTTGTTCCTTGATTCCATTAAGGGCATTGAGCATACCCCTTATAACATTTGCGAAAAGACATACAAAATTCGTCGGCACAGCGTTCATAGTACCAAGTGTTTTGGCCAGAAGTTCATCACGGCCTGGAAGTTCTGACAATGCTTTTAAAGATGTGCCCTCAAGGTATTTACCGTCTAAGCTGGCAAATCTGGTCTGAAACTTCTTGCTTTTCTTTTCAAAGTCCACAAGTACTTTGGCCGCAACTACTGGATCATCGAAACCATATGCTATAGCACAGCAGTCTTTAAATTTATCCTTGATGGCTGAATGGCTTGATTCTTCAAAAGCAATTCTGGCCAGAGTATTTTTAACTACCTGATACTCAACGTTATGTTCTCGAAGATTGGAGCGCAACTGCGTCATTTCTTCCACCGACATTCCTTTGTAATCAGTAACTACTGCTATGCAGGAACGGTTGGCCTTTTCTCGTATGTTTTGTATGATTTTGGCCTTTTCATCTCTGTTCACCGGATCACCTCACTTTATCTCAAGTATTGAGCCAAAGCAGTCTCAACAGGAAATTAAGGATTTTTATCCTCCTGTTTTCTCTGACTCATATATTTTGAATGGATTTTTACTGGAATGACTATTCCATCAGGGATCTGAGACTGGTTGAGTCGATCCTGACTCCCGGCCCCATAGTAGTAGATACTGCTACACCTTTAAAATATGTTCCCTTGGCAGAAGAAGGCTTCATTTTCTGAAGTATGTTTACCAGTGCCTTGAGATTGTCAATAATTTTTTCTGGCCCAAATGAAACCTTGCCAAGTGGTGCATGAATGATTCCAGCCTTATCAACTTTAAAGTCAACCTTTCCGGCCTTTAATTCCTTGATGGCATTACCAAGGTCAAAAGTGACTGTACCTGTTTTGGCATTGGGCATTAAGCCCCTTGGTCCAAGTACCCTTCCTATTTTCCCTACATGAGCCATCATGTCAGGTGTAGCTACTGCTTTATCAAATTCAAGCCAGCCTTCCTTGATTCTTTCAACCAGATCTTCACCGCCTACTTCATCTGCACCAGCCTCTCTTGCTTCAGCTTCTTTTTCACCTTTGCAAAATGCTACTATGCGGACATCTTTTCCAAGGCCATGAGGCAGACTCACAGCTCCGCGAACCATCTGGTCGGCATACTTAGGGTTTACGCCAAGTCTGAATGCTACATCTACTGTTTCATCAAATTTGGCATAGGCTGTTTCAAGAGCAAGACGCACTCCGTCTTGTACCGGGAGTTTCTGACTGGTATCAACTTTTGTTTTGGATGTATTATATTTCTTACCATGTTTCGGCATTGGCGTTTTACCTCTTGGAACTATTTTTCTACCTCAATACCCATGCTTTTGGCAGTTCCTATTATTGTTTTTGTTGCTGCCTTAACATCTGCTGCGTTAAGGTCGGGCATTTTGAGCTTTGCAATTTCTTCAACCTGTGCTCTGGTAACTTTTCCCACCTTGTTCTTGTTGGGCTCACCTGATCCCTTGTCCAGCTTGGCAGCTTTAAGCAAAAGAACCGGCGCTGGAGGAGTTTTGGTGATAAAGCTAAAGGATCTATCCTGATACACGGTTATGACCACAGGTATAACCATGCCCTTGTTGTCTTGCGTTTTGGCATTAAAAGACTTGCAGAACTCCATTATGTTCACCCCGTGCTGCCCTAAGGCCGGACCCACCGGGGGGGATGGATTAGCAGCTCCTGCTGGAATCTGCAGCTTGATTTTCGCCATTTCTTTTTTGGCCATTTATACTACCTCTAAGAATATCAACTTTTTGAAACCTGAACAAAATCTAACTCAACCGGTGTCTGCCTGCCAAATATTGACACTGAAACCTTGAGTTTTCCTTTATCATAATTGACGTCTTCAACAATCCCGTTAAAATTGGCAAAAGGACCGTCAATAACTCTAATTTCATCACCTCTGGCAAAATGAAACTTGGGACGTGGCTGTTCTTTCCGTGACTCTACCGTGGTCAGAATCTTTTCAGCTTCTTTATCAGTAAGTGGAGTCGGCTTGTTTTTGTTGCCGATAAAACCGGTAACTTTTGGTATGGAATGAATTAAATGCCAGGAATCGTTATTCAGAAGCATTTTAATCAGAACATAGCCAGGAAAAAACTTTCGAGTGGAGGTCTTTTTTTGCCCTTTGACAAGTTCAACAACCTTTTCAGTGGGCACTACGATTTCTTCAAAAAAACCCTTGTCCTGGCCTGTCCTCATCATTTCCCTGACGGTTTTTTCCACACGCTGCTCATAGCCTGAATAGGTATGGACAATATACCATCTCGGTTTTGGTGCTGTCTCTTCCATAATTCCTTCTAAGGCAGTATAAGCCTTACCAGCCTGGACAATCCAAAATCAATTACGCCGAGATATACGGAAATTATAATTACCAGCACTACTACTGCGAGACCAGTAGTTAATGTTTCCTTGCGAGTTGGCCAGGTGACTTTTTTTAGTTCGCCTTTAACTTCTTCAAGGTATTCTCTGGCTTGCTGAACTTTTGCCCTTGTACCGGGTTTTGGTTCACTGACTTCAGTTTTTTTCTTTTTTGACATTTAGTCCTGCTCATTTATATGGCAGGCCAGGAGGGACTCGAACCCCCAGCCCTCGGATTTGGAGTCCGATGCTCTACCATTTCGAGCTACTGGCCTGCATGAAACGCTACTTGGATTCCTTGTGCGGCAAATGCTTACCGCAGAAAGGACAAAACTTTTTCAACTCCAGCTTGGAAGTCGTATTTTTTTTGTTTTTGCATGTAGCGTAATTTCTTCGCTTGCACTCAACGCACGAGAGAAGGATGTTGATTCTCATAATTCTACCTACTCCGTAATTTCAGACACAACGCCTGCGCCCACTGTTCTGCCGCCTTCACGAATTGCAAAGCGCAGTCCTGGTTCCATGGCTATTGGCGCTAT
>NZ_JYNP01000087.1 GCF_000934755.1 Desulfonatronovibrio magnus | reverse complement strand
GGCTAAGCACTTTTCCCATCATCAAAAATGAGGATGGCAGTTATTCTTTCATTGAAGGTTATCGCCTCAAGGGTACTCCCAATCATGCAGAGAGTACAGTTATTGAACTGATGGGAGCTCTCACTGAACAGGTAAGCCCCAACTACAAAGATATTGTTGGACGTTTGCTTAGAGGTGCAGGCTACTCCAACCGCACATTTGCCATCCATCTTAATTTTGAAGATATCTCTGAGCACTTGGATACCTTCTACCTGCTCAAGCAGAGCATCAATTTCCGGCAGAAACTTCAATTTGATTATACCACCAAACACGGTGACCAGAAAACCTATCTGGCAGATCCATATCGCTTGGGCAATTTCCAGGGCTTCTGGTATCTCATTGCCCTGGATCATGCTGCAGGGATCCTCAAGACCTTTTATCTCAAAAGTATAGAAAACATCAGGGTTTCTCCTGAGACCTACACCATAGATCCCACTAAAGAAAAAGAAATAGACGAAACTTACGGTGACCTCAACACTGCATGGTTCAAAGAAGGCAAAAACAAGGTCAGTCTTGTGGCAACTGGTGATGCCCGGCGTTACCTCAAGCGCAACCCAGGGGCTGCTGTTTTCATCATTAATGAAGACGACCATGGCCTGCACCTTGAAATGACTTATCACCGGGATATTGAGGTGCTTTGTTTTGTCAAGCATTGGATTCCGGATGTGAGGATTGTGGGTGATGAGAGGTTGACTGGGCGTTTGCGGGAGGAGATTAGTATTTACTGTAAGCAGTTATGATCCCAGTTAAGAAATAGCCAGAGAAAATGTTGATCTGCTAAAGAAACGGCTTACTGATTTTAAAAGTTATGTGTTTTCACAACCTGCCTAAAGGAGATATTATGCAAAGAAGAAGTTTTATGGGTATTTTCAGCGCATTTTTTGGGGCGCTGGTGTTTGGAGGAAAAGTTCCAGAGGTAAAGGCCAAGAAAGTTATTTCCAAGCCTGTATCCCTTTTTCAATGCCATGTGGCAGGATTTCCTTACTACCAGGGGCCGATGATATTTTCAGATCTTAAACCAGGTCAGCCTTTGAAATTACTGCGGGAGCCCCGCAACCCTCATGACAGCAAAGCCATTGCCGTATTCACCTCAAGCGGCCACAAGCTGGGTTATATACCCAGAACTCACAACCCGCTTCCTGCAGATCTCATGGATAATGGACACAAGCTTAAGTCCAGCCTGACTTCAGTTTCTACAGATATGGGGGAGTATAGCTGCCTGGAGATGGAAATTTTTGTTGTTGGAGAAAGCAAACAGATGGTATAATAATGAATGATGAACTTGTTTTTTCAGTACAAGAGGCAACAGCAAGTCCAGCTCAGCAAATCACTCTTGCTGAGGCAGGATTAACTGAGCGGAGCCACCTTCAGGAGTGGGTGATTGCCCATCCCCAGATACTGGGCAGTGATGTTCTGATAATTGCTTTTGAGTTTGATCGCTGGAAGTCTTTTTCAGGGCAGAATGAACGTGATCGTTTAGATGTTCTTGGTCTTGATAAATCCGGGCGTCTGGTAGTTGTGGAGTTAAAGAGGGATAAGGCCCCTGAAGCCACCGAGATGCAGGCAATCAAATATGCCGCTATGGCCAGTCGTTTTACACCGGAAATACTTGCTTCCCAGCATGCCCGGTTTTTGAGCAGTCGAGGTGACAAGACTGATGAGGAACAGGCATTAGACCAGCTGAATGAACATGTTGACTTTGAATTGTCAGTGGAATCGCTTCGAAGGCCCAGAATTGTGCTTGTTGCTTCAGACTTCCCGCCAACTCTCACTGCCTCTGTAGTCTGGCTCACAGAAATGGGACTGGACATAACTCTGAAAAAGTTTTTGGCCTACAGAACAATCAGTGAAACAATCATTACCGTGTCAAAACTTTATCCGGTCCAGGATGTAGAGGAATTCACAGTAGCCCCTTTTAAAACAAATGTCAGGCCGCCAACACCTGAATATCCTGTGGTTGACTGGACTATTGAGGACTTTCAACTCTTAAGGCAATATATCAACCCAACAACACAGGCAGCCTTGAACTTATGCTCTGCTAAGCCTGGTCAGTTTGTTCCCCTTCGAGAAGTTGAAGCTGAAGCTGGCAGAACCAGATACGAGGCGCGGGCTGACTTGGCTGTGCTTACAATGACGGTAAAAAAACGATTAGGGCGTTCTAATTGGCCATTGGAAGCTCAATGGGCTGTCGGAGGCGAAAAACAGGCATATTATAGAGTGACCCCTGAATATGCAGAGCTATGGCTGGACTCCGGTGCTGAGGATTCAGAACAAAAGCCTCAGGATGTCCAAACCAGGGTAACTTGACGTCTCACACATCTCAAAAATGGAAATATTAATATAAACTCCCCATGCCCACACCTCACCACGCCAAATATTTTGCCCATGACCTGACCATTCAGAAACCCCTTGATGGAGTAGAGCGTATATCCAGGTCATTATTTGATGCCTGTGTTGATCTTAACCCTCACCAGATTGATGCGGCCCTGTTTGCCCTGAGGTCTCCCCTGTCAAAAGGTGTTATCCTTGCTGATGAAGTTGGTCTTGGTAAGACTATTGAGGCTGGTCTTCTTCTTTGTCAGTTCTGGGCAGAGCAGAAACGCAGGATCATTGTTGTCTGCCCGGCTTCGCTCAGAAAACAATGGGGGCTTGAGTTGTCCGAAAAGTTTAACCTTCCAGGCATGATCATGGATGCCAAGGCTTACCGGCAGGAAAGGTCAAGTGGAAACATAGCTCCCTTTGAGCAGGACCAGGTTATTATTACATCTTTTCATTATGCTTCCCGGATGAAAGAAGAGCTTCGGGCTGTCAACTGGGATGTGGTTGTCATTGATGAAGCTCACAAGCTGCGAAACGCATACCGGGCAAGCAACAAGATGGGGCAGAACCTCAGATGGGCCTTTGAGGACAAGTACAAGATATTGATGACTGCCACACCCCTTCAAAATTCTCTGTTGGAACTATACGGCTTGTCTACCTTCCTGGATGAGTACATGTTCGGCGAAATCAGCTCTTTTCGTTCCAACTTTATGAACAGCGGCGGGGATGTCCAAGGCCTCAGGGAAAGATTAAAGCCCATTTGCAAGAGAACCCTGCGCAAGGATGTTCTTGAATACATTCAGTATACTGAAAGACGGCCCATTGCCTTCACCTTCCGCTCAACTGACGAAGAGCAGCGCCTGTATGATGCTGTATCCGATTTTTTGAAGCGAGATGATACTTACTCCTTCCCCAAACAGCAGAGGCAGCTCATCACCTTGATCATGCGCAAGCTCCTTGCTTCATCATCCCAGGCTCTTCTTGGAACCCTGCAAACCATGAAAAAACGCCTTCAAGACATTAAGGAGGGTGTGGAAACCGAAAAGGATCTGACCACCAGGCTGATGGCTGAGGAAGAACTGGAGGATGAATTTCTGGAAGAGGAGTTTCTCGAACTTGAAACGGAAGATTCCTTAGATGATGAAATTGATCTGGTAAAACTCGAACAGGAAATATCCGAACTGGATATGTTCATCAGCTGGGCTTCTAATATTCAGATAGATACAAAGACCAAAACCCTGCTCAAGGCTCTGGAAAGCGGTTTTTCAGAAATGAAGAAAATGGGGGCGAGCAGGCGTGCTCTGATTTTTACCGAGTCAAGACGGACCCAAGATTACTTGAAAAGGTTTCTTGAATCCAATGGATATGCCAATAGGGTGGTTACATTTAATGGAACCAATTCAGATCAGGATTCAAAAGCAATCTACGAGTCATGGCTTGAAAAAAACGCAAGCACAGGCAGGTCCAGCGGGTCCAGGCCCATTGATGTCAGAACTGCCCTGATAGAACACTTCCGGGATAATGCTCAGATAATGATTGCCACAGAAGCCGGGGCTGAGGGTGTAAATCTTCAGTTCTGTTCACTGGTAATAAATTACGACCTACCCTGGAACCCGCAGCGCATTGAGCAAAGGATTGGAAGGTGTCACAGATACGGGCAGGCTCATGATGTTGTGGTCATAAATTTTTTGAATGAGCGAAATGCAGCGGATCAGAGAGTTTATGAGCTTCTGGAGCAAAAGTTTAATCTGTTCAATGGTGTTTTTGGGTCTTCTGATGCTGTACTTGGCTCAATTGAGTCCGGTGTTGACTTTGAAAAACGTATTCTAAGCATTTATCAGTCCTGCCGGACTTCAGAGGAAATTGCCCAGGCCTTTGAGATATTGCAGAAAGAACTGGAAGAGCAGATTTCAGACAAGCTGGAAAAGACCAGGCAACTTATTCTGGACCATTTTGATGAGGATGTTCATACCCGGCTCAGGGTGCAGCTGAATGATGCCCAGAGTCAGCTGGATATTTTTGGTAAAAGGTTCTGGACACTGAGCCAGTTTATTCTTCAAAGTCATGCCTGCTTTGACGATCAGGCACTTTCCTTTTCTTTGAATCCGTCTCCCATTCAGAAAGCACGCCCTGGAACTTATCATCTTATTTCCAAAGACAAACAAAACATCCCTGGTGAATATCTGTTCAGGCCGTCTCATCCCCTGGGGGAATATGTCATTGAACAGGGAAAAAACTGTCATACCCCAGAAGCTTTGGTCAGATTCGATATATCAGGCCATCCTACAAGAATTTCCATTGTAGAGCAGCTCAAAGGCAAGTCCGGGTGGATGAACCTGAGCTTATTAACCATTGAGTCTTTCCGAAAGGAAGAATACCTTCTTTTTTCCGGCTTTGATACCATGGGAAAACCGCTGAATCAGGAAACCTGCGTCAAGCTGTTTAATTGCAGTGCTCAGGTGCTGCATGACAAATTTATTCTCCCCCATGACTTCAAGAAGAATCTTTCAGATGATGTGACTCGCCACGCTCAGGCCACAATCAGCAGGTCTCTGGAAGAAAACAACAAGTTTTTTCATGAGGAAAGAGAACGCTTAGAGCGCTGGGCAGATGATATGGTTCAGGCTTCAGAAAGAGAGCTGGCTGATACCAAGGCCCAGATTAAAGCCTTAAACAGACAGGCCAGAATGGCAACCACCATACAGGAACAAAAAGATATCCAAACCAAAATAGCCGAGCTGGAAAAACTCAAGCGCAAGCAGCGCAGCAGGATATTTGAAGTGGAAGACGAGATCGAGGAAAAGCGTGACCAGATGATCTCCATGCTTGAGAAGAGGTTAAAAAGAAAGACCAGCATAGCTCACCTTTTTACTGTGCAATGGGAAGTTGTTTAGTGGCAAAACCAGAATTTCCAAAGGATAAACCAATGACAGAGAACTATAATCGGCTGATAAAACTCTTGAAAGAGTTGTTTCAGATTGACCGTCCTGATCTTGATTTTGGAATATACAGAATAATGAACCAGAAGCGTGACGAGATATCAGCCTTCATGGACAATGATCTTCTGCCCCAGGTGCGAAAGGCTTTTGCTGTATATGATCAGGCGGGCACGGAAAATATTCAGGCTGAACTTGATGCTGCGGTTAAGCAGGCTGAAAACCTTGGAATTTATCCGGAGCAATCTCCCACAGTTCTGGCCTTGAGGCAGAAGCTTGGTTCCTCCACTGATGTGACTGCACTGGAAAATGAGGTATATTCGCATCTGTATAATTTCTTCAGCCGTTATTACCAGGACGGCGATTTTCTGTCTTTGCGAAGATACAAAAAGGATGTTTACGCTATTCCTTATGAAGGTGAAGAGGTAAAACTTCACTGGGCCAATGCTGACCAGTATTATATCAAAAGCTCTGAAAATTTCCGGGATTACACGTTTAAAATCGGCAATCCCCCAGCTCCTGGGAGTGAAGACAAGAGAAAGACAGTTCAGTTCAAGCTGGTTGAGGCTGATACCGAGTTAGCCAATAACAAGGCACAGTCAGGAAATGAGCGCAGGTTTGTGTTGTGTGCCGAAGACCCCATGATAGAAGAAGACGGGCAACTGATCATCCGTTTTGAGTATCAGCCAGTAAAGGAAAAACAGGACGCCCTGAACAAAAAGGCAGTGCAAAGACTCCTGGATATCATGAACAGTGACCCGGTCTACAAGAATTGGCTTAGATGGCTTGCCAGATATGAACCTACAGAAAAAAATAGAGAACGAACCACCCTTGAAAAACATCTGTTCAGCTATACAGCCAAAAATACTTTTGATTACTTCATTCATAAGGATTTGGGCGGGTTCCTGCGACGGGAACTGGATTTTTATATCAAGAATGAGGTCATGCACTTGGATGATATAGAAGAGGAAACCGCTCCCAGGGTTGAGCAGTATCTGAGTCAGATCAAGGTCATCCGCAGGATCGCCCATAAGATTATCCAGTTTCTTGAACAGATAGAGAATTTTCAGAAAAAACTGTGGCTCAAGAAAAAATTTGTTGTGGAGACCAACTATTGCGTTACCCTGGACCGGATACCTGAGGATATGTATCCGGAAATAGCTGCCAACCAGGATCAGCATGATGAATGGGTGCATCTCTTTGCCATTGATGAAATCAAGGCTGACCTGGTTAATCCCGGTTACTCAAAACCCCTGACAGTTGAATTTCTCAAAGCCAATGACAAGCTTGTTCTGGATACAAGGTTTTTTGACCAGAGTTTTAAGTCCAGACTGTTAGCCTCCTTGGATGATTTTGACGAACAATGTGATGGCCTGCTGGTTCATTCAGAGAATTTTCAGGCTTTGAATTTGTTGCAGGAGAGATATCGGGAGCAGGTAAGTTGTACTTATATTGATCCGCCGTATAATACTGGTGGTGACGGGTTTGCTTATAAAGACAGCTATCAGCATTCAAGCTGGCTATCTATGTTTGCAAATCGAATGGAGTGTTTTTTACCTCTAATATCAGGGCATGGAGTGTTTTTTGCCAGTATAAATGATAATGAAGTGTACAACATGAAAAGTGTCTTGGACAGTTTCTTTAGTTTCGAACAATTCGAATCTCAGTTAATAATCCAATCAAATAAACGCGGGCAGACCTATCAGTCTATTGCTAAAACTCACGAATATCTGTTTTGTTACCTTGCTAGCTCAAAAGCAGAGGTTTTTGAACTGCCAAAAGAAGTAGCTCCAAATTCTATGAAAGATGATGTGGGTCACTTTGAGCTGTGGGAGTTAAGAAATCGAAATCCAAGGTTTGGGAAACACAATCGACCAAACCTCTATTATCCAATTTATGTTAATTTGAAGAATTTATACGAGGACGGCTACGCAAAAATATCCTTAAATAAATCTGAACAGTTTTCATTTGAAGTTTTCCCAAAAAACAGTGAAGGGGAAGATTCCTGTTGGAGATGGGGCAAAGATAAAGTTTCAGAAGCTCTTTCATATAATGATCTTTCTGTTCTTATAGCAAAGAAAAAAAGAGATGGCGGATGGAATATTTACGAAAAAGCAAGGAAGAGTTCTACCAAGGCAAAGACAATATGGACTGAAAAGGAAGTTATTAATGAACAGGGTACTGTCGAAGTTGGTTCGCTTGGGTTCAAAGAATTTGGATTCCCCAAGCCAACAGGACTATTGCGAAAGGTTTTGCAGATAGGTTCAAAGAAGGAGGATTTAATTCTTGACTACTTCGCTGGATCCGGAACCACGGGGCACGCCGTAATTGATCTAAATCGAAATGCCAAAGACCACGGCAAACGCAAATACATCCTGGTGGAAATGGGTGACTACTTTGACACAGTTCTCAAGCCACGCATCCAAAAAGTTGTCTATTCCAAAGACTGGAAAAGCGGCAAGCCTACTGCCCGAGACACCGGCATTTCCCACTGCTTCAAATACATCCGCCTTGAGTCATACGAAGACACTCTGAACAATCTAAGCATCAAGCTTACTAAGGCTCAGGCTCGGCTGCTCGGTCAGTTTCCCAGTCTCAGGGAAGAATACATGCTTTCCTATATGATGGATGAGGAGAGCAGGAAAAGTCCGTCTTTGTTGAATCTGGATCAGTTTGTAGACCCATGGAGCTATACCCTGAAAATCGCCACTGGCAGTGCTGGAGAAACCAGAGCCAGAACAGTGGACCTGGTGGAGACCTTTAATTACCTGATCGGTCTTTGTGTTGTCCGCAGAGAAATGATTCGGGGTGTGGAAGTAATAGAGGGCAGAAAACTCACCGGCGAAAAGGTCCTGGTTATCTGGCGCAACACTAAGGAAACCAGCAATGAGGATCTGGATACATTTTTCCGCAAGCAGGATTTCAATCCCAGGGACACTGAATTTGATCTCATTTATGTTAATGGCGACAACAACCTGGAAAATCTGAGACGCTCTGATGAGACCTGGAAAGTCAGGCTTATTGAAGATGATTTCAAGCGCCTCATGTTTGATGTGGAGGATGTGTAATGCCTCTTCCTTTTTTCAGACGCCTGGTATTGAGTAAGTGGGTCTTGAGCCTTTTTGGCGCAGATGATCTTGATGATCTTTCCAGACATCTCAAGGATGACAGTCTTGAGGAGTTTGATGAAGACAATATCAGCAGGTTTATTCAGGTCATCAGCATGAGGCTGCCTGCAGATTCTCCATTTTCCAGGGATCTGCTTTTGGCCTATGATGAAAATATTGTTCGCTGGTGGAACCAGATAGCCCAGCCCCGCGCTTTTGAAAATAAGCACATCAGACCAAAGTACTTTCAGTATCTTTCTCTTCTTTTTACAGAAATCTACTTAGATAAATATTTCCAGGATAAACAGGCACTTTTAAAAGAGCTCAATTATTTTGCCAGAAAATTCAATTCCAGCTTGGACAATCCTGACCAGGTGGGACAGTTTAAACTGGAAGAACTAAATAAGCTGGCCTTTTGGAGTGCAACCGGCTCCGGCAAGACTCTGCTCATGCACATCAATATCCTGCAATACCGGTATTATCTGAAAAAATACGGTCATGAGCGGGAGCTTAACCTGATAATTCTGCTCACTCCCAATGAAGGTCTGTCTTTGCAGCATTTGGAAGAATTCAAGCAGTCAAAAATGACAGCAGATTTGTTTCAAAAAAATGGAGCTTCGCAAAGCAGATCAGGCCACATAGAAATCATTGATATCCACAAGCTGAAGGATCAGGCAGGGGAAAAAACTGTATCAGTGGGTTCTTTTTTTAGCAATAATCTGGTCCTTGTGGATGAAGGACATAAAGGTTCCGGCGGCAAAGAATGGATGGATAAACGAAACAGACTCTGCCGGGATGGTTTTTCATTTGAGTACTCTGCCACTTTCGGCCAGTCTCTTAAAGCTGCCGGCAATAAGTCCCTGACCAATCAGTACGCCAGATGGATCTTGTTCGATTATTCGTATCGCTATTTTTACCGGGATGGATATGGCAAGGACTACCGTATTCTCAATCTTGCTGATGATTCAGATTCGGAGCGGGTACAGCTATATCTTACAGCGTGCATGCTTGCCTTTTATCAGCAGCTTCGTCTTTTTGAAAAAGGTGAGAAAGAGCTTAGGCCCTTTAAAATTCATAAACCGCTTTGGGTGTTTGTGGGCAGCAGAGTTAATGCTGTGCGTACAGAAAATAAGCAGCAGGTTTCAGATGTAACTGCAATCCTTCGGTTTATCAGCAGATTCACCAAAGACAGGGAAAAGAGCATTGAGGCCCTGGATCGGATACTTAAAGGCCGTGATGGACTGACAGATGAAAAGGGCAGGAGCATTTTTGCGGCAGCCTTTGGTCACCTGCATATAGACAACCTGAAGGCTGAGGAAGTTTATAATGATATGCTGAGCCGGATTTTTCATGCCAGAGTACCAGGCAAGGTTCATGTGGAACATTTAAAGGGCAGTGATGGCGAGATTGCCCTGAGAATAGGGGAGGGTAATCAACCCTTTGGAGTGATTAATGTTGGTGATGCCAAAAAACTCTGGAACCTGTGCAATGAACTGGATGAACTGGTCACAGTTGAAAAAGAGTTTTCAGAATCTCTTTTTCAAAAAATCAGTGATGAAGATGGTGGAATCAATCTGCTTATCGGCTCCAAAAAGTTTACTGAAGGCTGGAACAGCTGGCGGGTGAGCACCATGGGGCTTATGAATATCGGCAAAAGCGAAGGTTCTGAAATTATCCAGCTCTTTGGCCGGGGCGTGAGGCTGAAAGGCTATAATTTCTGTCTGAAGCGCAGTTCTGAACTGACAAATGTAAAAAAGCCGGATTATATTCGAACCTGCGAGACATTGAATGTCTTTGGGGTCCGGGCAGATTATATGCAGCAGTTCAAGGACTATCTCGAAGAGGAAGGCCTGCCTTCAGAAATTGAAGAAATTGTTCTGCCTGTGGTTAAAAATCTGGGCAAGGTCAAGCTCAAAATTCCAAGTGTGGCAGATGGTGTTGATTTTAAGAAGGACAAACGGATTACTCTTGAACATCCGCCTGAGTCATTTTCCAGGCGACCTGTTACTTTAGACTGGTATCCCAGAATCCAGGCCCTGGTTGCCAAAGGCATAGCCGGAGGGCTTGGTGATGGGCAGAAAAACGAGATCAGGGGGCTTACTGATCAGCATCTGGCTTTTATTGACTGGGATGAAGTCTTTTTTGAGCTTGTAAGGTATAAGAATGACCGGGCCTGGTATAATTTCAATCTGGCCAAGGACAACCTTCAATCCCTGGTCCTTAAAGGCGGGTGGTACAAACTGCTGATCCCGCAGGATGATATTGATCCTGTCAGCTTTGATAATATCCGGCGCTGTCAGGAAGTGGTCATTGCCCTGCTTAAGAAGTATTGCGAACGGTTTTATGGCTATAAAAAAGAAGAATATGAAAAACCCTTTATGGCCTACAAAGAACTTGGAAAAGACGATCCAAATTTTTTTGAACAGTACAGAGTTGCTGTTGATCAGTCTGCCCAAAATATAGTTGCTGAAGTCAAAACCATAAAGTCCGCCATTGAGCAGGGTGTACTCCAGGATGCTGAATATGGAAAACTTCATTCCATAGTTTTTTTAAGCCATCTTTACCTGCCTCTGCTGCATATCAAGGGTGATTCCCAGCTGGTCAAGATTTCGCCTGTCGCCCTGAACCAGGGAGAAAAAGATTTTGTCCTGGATATCAGGGATTATTATCAGAAAAATAAAAGCCAGTTTGAAAATCAGGATTTGTATCTGCTCAGGAATTTAAGCAAAGGTAAGGGCATTGGCTTTTTTGAAGCAGATAATTTTCATCCGGACTTTATCCTCTGGCTTGTGCAGGGCAGCAGGCAACGGATCGCCTTTATTGACCCCAAAGGAATACTAAGGCTGCACGGCCTGAACGATCCCAAGATAATGTTTCACCAAAAAATAAAAGATCTGGAAAAAAGGCTGGGTGACAAGGACGTTGCCATGTATTCTTTCATCATTTCCAATAGCTGGCTGGCGGATGTAAAATGGTGGTCAGGCGGCGACATCCTCGAGTTTTCTAAGCGCAATGTGTTTTTTCAGAAAGATGAGAAAGATATTTATGTTCAAAAAATCATTTCCGGGATGTGTTGATAATCTATTGTAGTCATTTTTGTTATTCCATGAAAGATATATTTAATCTAACGGAATTCAGTTATATTGAAAACGGAGATTTGTGATGGCTAAGAATAATACGATCACAGTTTTGAATACTGAGGTAAAAATAAAGGTAATCGATCAAAACGACTTTATCTGCATTACTGATATCGCAAAATCGAGAAATCCTAAGCATCCAGACGACTTAATCAGAAACTGGCTTAGAAATCGCAATACACTGGAACTTTTAGGGATTTGGGAGCAGCTCCACAATCCTGATTTTAATCCCGTCGAATTCGACGGGATTAAAAAGCAGGCCGGACTGAACAGTTTCACGCTTACGCCCAAGCAATGGATCTCTTTAACCAGATCCATCGGCCTGGACTCCAAAACAGGACGCTATGGAGGTACTTACGCACATAAGGACATAGCCTTTGAGTTTGCTTCCTGGGTATCCGTCGAATTCAAGCTCTACCTTATCAAAGAATTTCAACGCCTCAAGGAAGAAGAACAGAAGCAGCTTGGTTGGGATGTGAAACGCCAGCTCACCAAAATCAATTATCGGATTCATACTGACGCCATTAAAGAAAACCTGATTCCACCGGAATTGACCAGGCAGCAGGTGAACTTCATTTATGCGCCGGAAGCCGATATCCTGAATATGGCTCTTTTCGGGAAGACCGCCAGAGAGTGGCGGGATGAACACTCTGCCTAATAAGGACTTTTTCACGCTGGTAAGTCAGCTGGTTTGTCTGGCAAATCTGGAAAACCTGAATGCTCACTTCATTCAGCAGGGACTGGAGCAGTCTGAAAGGCTTAGAATTTTGAACAATACAGCCATACAGCAGATGAGGTTGTTAACAGAAGATAAGACGCTCAAAAAGTTAAAATAAAAAACAAAGAAAAAAACCGCGAAACATACTAAAGGCACGAAAAATATCACATATGGACCCAGGTGAATACGGATTGAATAAAACTATGGACCACACAGAAAACACAGAAGAGCGCCGCATGGCCACAAAGGACGAACTGACAGACTTCTTTCTTTACACTGCGCCCGATGGTCAGGTCAAAGTGGAGTGCATTGTGCACGATGAGACAATCTGGCTGACGCAGAAGCGTATTGCGGAGCTTTTCGGAGTTGGTGTTCCCGCCATTTCGAAGCATTTAGACAATATTTACGCCGATGGGGAGTTGGTGCGTGAGGCAACTGTTTCCATTTTGGAAACTGTTCAACAGGAAGGTTCTCGTCAGGTTAAAAGGAATCTGGAGTTTTACAATTTGGACGCCATAATTTCAGTTGGCTACCGGGTAAACTCCTCCAAAGCCACCCAGTTCCGCATTCTTGAAGGTTATGGCTCTGTTTCCCGCAAACAGGCCGAAGCAAAGGCATTTGCTGAGTATGACAAGTTCAACAAAACCCAGCGCATTGAATCTGACTTTGACAAAGCCATTAAACAGGTTGAATCCTCAAATAGAACCGGTGGTTAAGCGGTAGGTAAGAAATCCATGGCACATAATTCAAATTACAAACTGATGCTCATAGGCATTCAATGGTATGTGGTGGGAAATGGATGCAGGATTCCAGTTGAAGACGAAATTTCCGGCTTGATGCTAATAGATCAATTGGACAAAGAAGCTCAAGATACCAAATCGTGCAGCTCACAGCCTGTCCAATCAGATGGTTGTGCCCAGAAATAACCGATAAATCGATAAAAGTACTTCAGCTCAATTTTTTTCCACCAAAAACCTTTTTTAAATTTCAAACGAACTTACGCCTTCGCTCCTGCCTGTTATCTTTCCTGAAAAAAAGGAGGATATGATGAATCAGGTATCAGCATTCGGCCAAGCAGACCCCGGATAAATTGCAAGGATGCGCATGTTGATTTACTCAGCGGTTACGTGGGTGGCAATTATTTCTGCATGGATATTTTATTATGTCAATAATCTACTGTAAGCTGGATAATTGCTATATTTTTAAACTAATAGCTACTCTGTAGCGAGGAATCATGAATAAACTACTTTCAGCATTTCAAGATAAATTTTCAAACGCCAAGGATCAGTTAGGCGAATTCCTTTTTAAAGAGAGAACTTTGGATATTTCTGACAAACTGATTAATCAAGCTGTCCAGGCTGATGAAAGATTCAGGGGCAAGCTGTCTGAAAAGGGCCTGTCTGAAGTTCATTTCCAGGCCGAGCAGGATAAGCTCGTTGTAAATGGTGTGCTGAGCAAGCATGTTAAGGATGCTGGATTCAAGGTTGAGCTTCGACCTGAGAAAATAACCTGGACAAAAGATGAGCAGGTTATTTTCATGAAGATGCTGGACTATGATTTGAAAATGCAGCAGGGCGGGTATTTTGATCTGTTCAAGCTTAGCATGGTCAAGGTGTTTATGGCTGCTTTCGGGCAGGAGACTGCTCTAAAAAAGGCCAACATTGAAGTGCAGGATGGGCTGATCAAGTTTGATTTTAAAGACGCTGGTGGAAATGCCAAAAGAATATTCAGATCCATTGAACTGAAAAATATCCAGTGCCTTCCCGGTAGTATTGCCATTACATTCAAACCCCGCAAAGATATGGCCAATGACAATATGAATGTGCTTAAGAACTGGCTTGCTGACCTGAGACAGTAGGAAGTCTTGAATCCGTTTTGTAGGAGGGATAATGCTTCGCCGCTGCGCTACTTTTTAAACTGATGATGATTCGTGGCTGGTCTACTATTGCCTGTTATGCCCTTGCCGGAGTTCCTCTTGCACTCTTTCGTGGAGCCAGACTTTAATCAGAGCACTGCGTTCCACGCCGATTTGGCGACGAATTCCATCAATAGCATCTGCCAGCGATTGGCTGACCTCCAGGGTGATCCGGCATTTTTCTCCTGGCCTCGATATGGCGGCTTGAGAGAGATTGATCAGGGAGTGAATATCTTCACCGTTATCAAACCGTCGATCAAATTCATCATTGTTTTTGGCGAGTATTGTCTTGCTCATAAAGTTCCCTTTCCTCTGTGCCAATGAAAGTGAGACACCGACCACTTGAATAATTAAGCAAGGGCGGATAAGGTGAATCACATGATGTATACAACAAAAGAACACAATGTCGGCAGTGGATTGAATCTCAAGTCAGTTGAGGACCCTTCCCCCTCCCGGGAGGGGGAAGGGCGGATCGGCCAAGCTAATCCTGAAGTTTTACCAAAGAAAAAGCGCAGGTATTATACCACAAAGTATAAGCTCCGTATCCTTGACCAGGTCGATAAATTTAGCGAACAAGGCCAGCTTGGCGCTTTTCTGCGAAGAGAGGGTTTGTACTATTCGACAATCAGCAGGTGGCGTAAACAAAGAGAACAGGGGGCCTTTCAGGGACTATCCGGAAAACGTGGTCCCAAAGAATCAAAAAACAAGGAAGAAAAAAAGCGTATCCAGGAACTTGAACGTGAAAATATCAGGCTTAAAAAGCAGCTGCAAAAAGCTGAAACAATAATCGACTTTCAAAAAAAAATTTCAGAGATCCTGGAGTTTCCGGGCATCGGGAGCAAAGCATGAACGCCGCCATGGAGTTAAAGCAAGCCATAGGCAGCACCAAGGAGGCCTGTGATGCTTTGCAGATCCCAAGAGCTTCTTTTTACAGGTTCTTTAGACCTGAGAAGCCCACAGAGGAAAGACCAAAACCACCTCTGGCTCTTAGCGAACAAGAGGAACAGGTGGTCCTTGATACCTTGCATTCTGAGCGTTTTCAGGACCTTGCGCCTGCAGAGGTCTATGCCACGCTCCTGGATGAACAACAATATCTGTGCTCGATACGGACCATGTACAGAATTCTGGATAAACATCAGGAAGTCAAAGAACGAAGAAAACATGTCAGCCGGACACATTATGTTAAGCCGGAACTTTTAGCCACAGGACCAAAGCAGGTCTGGTCCTGGGATATCACCAAGCTTAAGGGGCCACGAAAGTGGACATATTTTTACCTCTACGTAATCCTGGATATCTTCAGCCGTTATGTTCCCGGGTGGATGGTGGCTGAGGCCGAAAACGCCTCCCTGGCTGAGCAGTTCATTGCTGAAACTTGTGATAAACAAGGCATTATCAAGGATCAGCTAATCATTCATGCTGACCGTGGATCAAGCATGAAAGCTAAATTGGTAACAGAACTTATGGCTGACCTTGGGGTAACCAAGTCCCATTCAAGGCCGTACAACAGTAATGACAATCCGTATTCATAGGCCCAGTTCAAGACAGTAAAGTATTGTCCAAAGTTCCCTGAAAGATTCGGCTCAATCCAGGATGCACGTTCTTTTGGACGAGAGTTTTTCCCTTGGTACAACTATGAACATAAACATGGGGGCATAAGCCTTTTAACCCCATCACAGGTTCATCACGGACAGGCCGAACAGGTCATCGCCTTCAGGAATCAAGTGCTTTACGAGGCATATCTGAAAAATCCAATCAGGTTCAAAAATAAGATGCCGCAAAATCCACCTCTGCCTAAAGAGGTCTGGATCAACAAGCCGGATAATACAAAAA